>LDWW01000033.1 GCA_001045525.1 Chitinispirillum alkaliphilum
ACAAAGGATCAGGTATAACCTGTTTACTTGCATTCTCCGTATAGTAATCAGAAAGATCAGCTCCATATAACTGATCAGCCAAATAAATGCTTGTAAAATCGGCTGTGATTTTGTTAGACTTAAAGAAATCACTACTACTCGATACATATATGATTTTGGCGAAATTGCATACCTTATGCGGATACTGACTTGACCATATATAATCTTAAGAATTATTACTACGTTATCAGGTGGGGTAGTTTAGTTAAGTTTCAAAAGCCTTATGGGACGGCAGTGAAAGAGATCTTAAGAATGGGGGTATTATATGCCTGGAATAGCTATTAAATACATGATTGGTCTGTTGTGCATATTCTTTTTTGCCTCAGCACAAAACTCCACTATCAGTGGAACGCTTATAGGTACAGAAACCGGTAATCCAGTCTCAGAAGCAAAGGTTGTACTTTCAATCAGAATTGCTACCGGCCATGGTGGTGTGAATTTCTTTGAAAGAATAGACAGTGTCTACACGGATAAAGCAGGGGAATACTCTTTCACACAACTTGCAGCGGGATTTTACGTTATTGCTGTCACGGGTGATAAATATAAGCCACAAACCAAAAATACAGACCTTTCAAACAACCGAAACATCACTGTCAATTTTTCTCTCACATCCGCTTCTGGCATTAATGCAGGTACTCTTGTCTTGGTTGTACGCGACGCAGGTGACAGTTCGGCTGTAGAAGGTGCGACAGTTCTTGTTCAGGCGGATGATTATCAGATAGCTGCTTTGAGAAAATATACCGATTCAGATGGCTCAGTCATTTATAATAATTTGTCAACTGGAAGATATACAATAAATATTTCAAAGGACGGCTACTCAGAGAGGACACACAAAATAGATTTAGGTAAAAATGTAACGTATACGGTTAATGTTTTACTCGGACCGGTAACATCTGTATTGCGTCCTCATGAAAGGAAAAAGAGGGGTATCGGAAATGAACAAACCGGTGTCATCTTTACTCTTACTGGCAGAAAAGTTATAAACAGTTCTTCAGATATCCTTCCTGCATCACATGTTATAATCAGATTTCAGGGTAATGATAACAGCGTTTTGAGAAAAATCAATCTCAGATAGGTTGCCGCTGGCAAAGTCATGATAACAGTGAGAGATGAGATTTTAGGCCGATATTCTAAATAAAGTGAAAGAAGTGTGATACTTGTTATTGTGCCCTGTATCGCGAAAGGTAATATTCCGGGCTTAACGGTTGTAACATTCTGACATGGCCTTGGATAATCGCAGAGATGTATAAATTTATAAATTACCTTGTTTTACTTGATTTACCCACACTTGACATCATCAATTTGCAGAATGTAATTTGATTCTATTTTTCGTTAGCTTACAAATTAATAAAGGAGTAATTATGGGTGTTGCCGCAATGGTCATCGGAATCATTTCTGCCATGTTGGGTTTTGTACCTCTTTGCAACTACTTCGCAGCGCTTCCTGCAGTTGTCGGATTAGTTCTTGGTATCGTTGATGTTACCATGAAAGGCAAGAAGAATCTACCTAAAGGGCAGGGCATTGCCGGTATAGTTCTTAACGGGTTGGCTGTTGTCGTGATTATACTTTGGACAATTCTGTTTGCTACCGCGGCTGCTACTGCCTGATTATTTAGAATCTTCCAAAACAGAAATTGTTATAACTATCTCCAAAAAACACATCTGTTCTGCTGCTCAGCAACTGTCCAAGAGCATATGAACAGAGTGTTTTAAGTCGCTTTTGCATAGTGGAAAGTGAGTGTTGATAATTGTACCGGATGAGAAAAGCCTGTTGAGAGTATCTGTTACCTGCTGTAGACCATTGCTGATAAGACGGGGATGATTTTGCATAAGGAGTATATGATACTGCAGATTGTCGTGCTCGGGTTGGCTGCATACGGTTTAATGTTGCCTCTTGTGTCACCGGTGGCAAAAAAGGTGGCCCCAGAAGTGTGGTCGTGTACTTACAACAGAATCAAGGGGCATGATTGTCCGCTGTGTGGATTTACCCGCAGTGTTGAAAAAATGTATCATCGTCAGTGGTTACAGGTGCCCCGAAAGTTTTTGGTGATAGCATCACTTATTCTCTTCGAGATGGTATTCAGAGTGTTTGTGTTGGTTTTGTTGCTGAAGAAGATTCTCTCCAGAACACAACTGAAAAAAATTATGGCACTGGATATGATTTTTCATCTGTTAGTAACTGTTGGGGGCGTCAGTTTCTTGCTTGTTAGCTTAAGATGAATGAGCACAGGAAGATGACGTTGAAGTTTATGAATAATTGAGGGACAATCTCCTGTTACAGGTGGGGAATTGTCTTATGAAAATCTCTGTTTCCGGGCAGTTACCTGCACGACAGAGTATAAAACTTAACCTTCGAAACGTATATGACTACATTACTGGAAACGACCGAAAGATCATCAAATGTACTTGAGATGGAAAATGTCTCTTTCAGCTACCAGAACCGTCAGCTTTTCAGCAAGCTCGACTTATTTATCCCTGAGGGGGGAATAGTCGGTCTTTTAGGGAAAAATGGGGCAGGCAAATCGACGTTGATGAAGATAGCCTGCGGTTTACTTTCTCCTGTAAGCGGGGAGAGCAGAAGTTTGGGTGTATCCAGTTTTGTCAAATCTCCTTTGGTTCTTCGGGACATTTATTTTCTCCCTGAAATCACCCATATACCCACTATGACACCACGGGAATATACACGGCTTTACGCTCCGTTTTACCCCGCTTTTAGCTACGAACAGTTTGAAACACTTCTGAAATCCTATAGTCTTGATGCGGGCACTATACTAACCCGTATGTCACATGGTCAGAAACGGATCTTTTTTCTCTGTTTCGCTCTTGCCACAAATGTGCGGATACTGATTTTGGATGAGCCGACCAATGGTCTGGATATTCCCTCAAAGGGGATATTCAGGACTCAGATAGCAGAATGGATGAGAGCAGATCGTACAGTAATCATTTCAACACATCAGGTGGGGGATGTGGGTAGTCTGCTTGACAGCATTATTGTTCTTGAGAGTGGTGAGATCATATTTCAGAGAAGCGTTGAGGATATTAAACGCTTCATGGCGTTCAGGGTTAATGAGCAAGCGGGTGATGAGGGAGAGTTTATCTTTGAGCAAAAAGTGCCCGGCGGATTCGGTGTGGTGCTCAAAAAGCAAGCAGGCCAGGAGAGTCCTCTTGACATCGAACTGCTCTTTAACGCCATTTTGGAAAACAATCAGAAAGTAAACGACTGTTTCAATTAAAAGTGGGTACTATGAAAAAGCAACTTAGTCAAAGCTATGACCTTCCCATGGACCATTTCTGGGATCTGCAGCGATTCATTAAACTATTTCGCTTAGAATTAAGTCTGACCTTCAAACCATGGATTATTTCAAGCATCGTAATCGTAAGCTGTGCACTGCTCATAAATCTCATGGTCTTTACATTGTCACGTATACTTGTGGGGCTGCAGACACAAAGCACCCCACAGACCATAATACATATCTTTCCAAGCATCATCTTTCTGGTAGGAGTTATTCTTGTCAGTTTCGTATTCAGCAGTTTTAATGATAATGAGAAAGCTATAAACCATGTGATGCTGCCAGCTTCTATGGAAGAGAAGTTTTTACTTCGTCTGCTACTCAGTACTGTGGGGTATCTGACTGTCAATCTCGTTTTGATCTCACTTGTCTCGGTGCCGATCGGCGCATTATACAACTGGGCCTGGGATACCAGTTTTGCTGTCTACAATCCATTCAGAGGAAATTTTGGACTCAAAATCGGACTCTATTTCCTTTTTCATTCCCTGTTTTTTGCGGGTGCTTTGTTTTGGCGCGGTGTAACTTTTTTTAAAACCTGTCTCGTCATTTTTTCTGGTTTGCTTGCCGTATTTTCTGTCATCCTTATGCTGATTCTTTTGAATGGACATGAATTTATATTGACTTTAAGTGAGTTTTGGAGGCACCCCGTTACAGCTGCTGTGAGGATTGCTTTATTGATTCTTGTTCCCATAATGCTCTACACCTGGACATATTTTCGCCTGAAAAAATGGCAACTGACAAGGTAATGCAGGGTCATTTTTCACTAAACAAAGTCGGCCATCTCCGGTAGTGTAGAAGTAGAAATGGTGAAATATGGCGAAGTCTGAGGGAAAACATAGGCATAGGGCATAGTAACCCCAAACCCCTTCTTCCAGTAAACAGAACACTGCCGGCACAGAACGAAAAGTGGTTGAGGTCTTTACGGAATTGTTGTCTCCGATGTGGGTCTTTTTTCTATTCCGGTTCGGGAGTCAAGAAAAGTACCCACAAACCTTAATGAAACCCCGTTTTAAACTGAGTTGATTAAAATTACTGCAGAATCCATTTTTTCTATGTAGCATTCTATTTTCTGGCTTTTGCTGACAGAGAATCGTTTATTGCTTACAGTTGTTGTATTTCCGTTTCAGCAGCACCAAAGAGGTAACATGATTACAATTCGCATGCAGGACAAACTTGCGGTTAAAATTAAGGAAACATATCTCAATCCTTTCTCAGAGCACGATAATTCTCCATATGTTGAGTGGTACGCAGGCTTGTTCACAGTGAGAAGACATCAGTATATTATCCTTACAAATGCATCAACACTGTTCTCTGTTGTTCTGATTGGAAAGGGTGTAACCGACTGCAATAATTTTCTGCATAATTCGTTTGTTGCTATATCAGAGATGACACAGGAATTTGGATGCCAGCTGATTTTTGAAAGAATCATCTCCAGATTGGCTGAGGATGTCAAATTAACCAGTATTGGTGATCCGTTAGTTACAGATGGAATGGATCTGATCATTTCAGCATTAAAAACACAAAATGATATCGAAGAGATGAGCGCTTATGAAATGGGTGTGTGGGTTAACACTAAAGCGTGGGATGTGCTTGGGGGATGTGTTCCGGCAGATATGTTTATTAACAATCCCGGATCTGTTTTGTATCCCGTTGTAAATCCTGAAGCGTCTGTTTTGAAAAGTCATATTCCCAAATCAAAAAAAGTGAAAAAAGCCGCAGGGAATCAACTCAGAAGCCAGTCGTTTACTTTCACCCGTCAGCTAAGAGCCGGTGCATATGGCTGGAAGAGCTCTGCGCTTGCGGCTTCGAGGATAGCTGCTGCTGTAAAGGAGATAAAGGGCGTCGCTAAAAAGGACCCTTCCTCTGCAGCCATGGGTGTCACTATTTTCCTTGAGAAGTGCTGGAGAGCGATTGAACACATAGATTCTTCGAGCGGGAAAATTGGTATTGCGGTGTCAAAAGCAATAGCGCAACTCGCACTGGTGTTTGGAAATGCTCCGCTCTCTCAAAGAGAGAGCCTTTTGAAGCGGATCTGGAGTATCTATGAGGACGAGGATATTGGTTATTATGATGTGCTTGGGGATTACTGGCCGCAGCTTTGTAATAACAAAGAACTTGCAAGCCTCTGGGCCGATAAGTTATTGCCTGTTGTGACGAATGTGCTGTCTGGATCCACTGCAATAACTTATTTCAAAGGAACGTCTGTGTGTCTCTCCTGTCTTTTGTATTCGGAAAGATATGAGGAAATAATAAGGCTTATAGATCCGAAAAAAGTGCTGTTCAGTTATCTCAGATACAGATCTTTGGCGTTGGTAAAAATTGACAAAGTAGATGTAGCGGTCAGAGAACTCGATGAAATGGACCAGAGTGAATCCAGGTATTACGGTTGGGGACAGATTGCCAGGTTGGGCGAAGAGATTCTGCTTGAGTCAGGAAGAGCGGAGGAAGCTTACAGAAGGTATGCCATAGGGGCAAACATGCAATTGACCGGTGTGGCCACTTTTAATGCTTTACGTAAGAAATATCCGGAAATTGATCCGGGACGAATTATTCAGGATTTGATTGATACAGAACCTGGGAACGAGCGTAAATTCTTTGCTGCAGCCCGTAAAGCAGGACGTACGGATCTTGCGCAAAAAATAGCAGAACAAGCGGGTGTGGAGCCTAAAACGCTTGTGACAGCCTGTAAAGAAGAAACAGCGCGATCTCCAAAGCTTGCCTTTTTCTATGGTATGACTGCCTTAAGAAACTACGCTCAGGGGATGGGATATGATGTTTTCTCTGAGGACATTCGTAAAGCTTGCAGAATAGCCGAAACTGCAGCAAGAGCTGCTGGGTGTGAAGAGGAGTTCAGGGACCAGTTGGCTGATCTAATCGTTAATGACAAGTCTCCGGGGCAATATTTCTCTTCTGCCCTGAAATACAATTAGTAAAAATGGTGCTTTCCGACATTTCCGTGGGTGACCCCCATAATTGTGGTTAGGCAGGGGCTCAACGTAAAGCGGTCGGATATTCTTTTCCGTCTTCAGTTTAGTCTGTCAGATAGGAATCTTGACAGGTTCACCATGAAACCTGGCGTCTTTGCCGGTAAGAATATCGATAAACACTTTAAAGCGGGCAAGCATCTCTCTGGTTTTCATGTTTCTACCGGTGTACCGAGGTACATCCCGGGCACTGAAACCAACGGCATCTATATTTTTCCGCTCAGCTATATACAGGGCCCGCTTTGTGTGCCACTTCTGTGAGATTATTGTAATTCGGCTTTGTCCAAATATGCTGTTAATTCGAACGACTGAATCGAAAGTCCGAAAACCAGCATAGTCAGCAAATATGACATCTTCGGGAATACCAGCTTTGATAAGGGCATTTTTCATATCGAGGGGCTCATTATAATCTTTTCGACTATTATCTCCGCTGACCACGATAAAGTCGATTTTCCCGGCATTATAGATTTTAACAGCAGCGTTTATTCTGTTTGTAAAATACTCATTGATATGCCCGGACCGAACATATTTAGCCGTTCCAAGCAGTAACCCCACACGGTTATAAGGCAACGATTCAACATCGCTGAAGACTTTGTTTGATGTTGAATGTTCTATAACGTGATTTGCAATAAGTACCGATAAAATAAGAACAATCGGGAGTGTGATAATGGTTCCAGAGATAGCTAATAGTATCTTCTTCATCGATTTAACTCGTAGTAAAAAATGGTGTGTTTACCTAACTTAACCAATAAACAAACTACTTTTTAGCAATTCGGCGTTTCAATCTTTTATTTATATATTGGAAAGCGAGTATAAGCTCAGGCCCAAAATCATCTGTGTTCCTCATCAGATCAGCCTGGAGCCATTGAAATATTTTGTACTGCTGTTCGTAGGGGATTTTTCGAAAAGGAATTGTATGTAAACGTACCCTGCTGCCGTCCGGTCTGATCCTGCAGTGCAGACCAGCTCGTCATATGTTTTTGAAAGAGTCGGAAACGTGTCGGCCCGATGGACTTCGTGGTTATATACCGGTTTATGGAGTCTGGAAGCATCATTCACCACCGTATAAACAAACTCAAGCGAAATCACCCTTTCATTAGAGGTCTGCGGCATCTGGAGCACTGAACTGTCAATGCCCAAGTGTGGGGCATCACCTTCATCCCGCTGGCGGTGGGGCGGTGATCCTTAAAAATCACTTGAATTTAACATATGATATCGGGCGGCTACAATAATTTACTCTCTGGTGGATATATTGCTATTAAGTATTTAAAAACCGTTAGATGGCGGCATCTTTCGAGATACATGATCACGACCAGTTTTAAGCGTCAAAATGGAAAAGGGTTAGCTGGACCGTATCTCCGGAAAAAGATCGAAAAGGGAGAAAGAAATGGGTGAAAGCTATATACAAGCTTTGGACAATGTAAAAAAAACAGATATTCTGCGGGCCGGTGGCAAGGCTGCAAATCTGGGTGAAATGCTGCATGCCGGACTGAATGTTCCGGGTGGATTCGTAATTTTGACAAACGCCTATAAACGATTTGTCCAGGTGAACAAGCTGGAGGAAAAAATTGAACATCTGCTTGATAGTGCAGATTTAAAAAGTAGTGCACTTGAGAAGATTTCTGATCAGATAAGAGATCTTTTCACCGGGTCGCAGATTCCCGGGGACTTACAGGAAGAGATAATTGAAGCCTACAGGGGCTTAGGCAATGGCACTGACGTTTCTGTTGCGGTGCGTTCCTCTGCAACGGCAGAAGATATGCCGGGCCTCTCCTTTGCCGGACAGTACAGTACTTATCTGAATGTTAAGGGGGAAAAGGAGTTGATTGAGAGTGTGGCTAAGTGCTGGGCATCTCTCTGGAACAGCAGGGCTATCAGTTATAGGTTAAGACAGAAGATTGGTAATGTTGATATACTCCATGGTGTTGTGGTACAGAAACTTATCAATGCTGATGTCGCAGGTGTACTTTTCACTGCAAATCCACTGAACGGACGCAGGGATCAAATACTGCTCAATGCGTCCTGGGGGCTTGGGGAAGCGGTGGTGGGGGGAGATGTAGATCCGGATGAATGGGTGGTGGCAAAAAGCACTGGTGAAATTGTTCGGGAGAAAGTTGCTCGTAAACAAAAAATGTATGTAAGGGACAAAAAGGGTGTTCATCTTGTCGGAGTAAAAGAGGAGATGAAAAATGTTTCTTCACTTTTTGAAAATCAAAGATCAGCTCTTCTTGATCTGGCCATTAAAACTGAAAGGTATTTTGGTGAACCGCAGGATATTGAGTGGGCAAGTATTAAAGAGGAAATCTATCTTGTCCAAACAAGACCTGTTACCAGTCTTTACCCTCTCCCCAAAAGGCATCCGAATAAACCAGGAGTTCGCCTTTATTTAAATATCAGCTCCTACTCCCAGGCTATGAAAGAACCCTTTACTCCGATGGGAGAAGATCTGATCTACAGAGCTATAAGAAATACACGCAAAGATCTTGGTCCCAAAAAGATAACACCTGACAGTCTGTGGTATCTCAGTACCGCTGGTGGAAGGCTGTTTGTGGATATAACCGCGTTTTTGCGCAAAGAAAAGTTTTGGGAAAAATTCAGAAAACCTGACGCCACCGATAAGGATCCGGTTACTACCAGAGCTTTGCTGCGATATGTGGAGGAGAACAGGGAAGAGATTCTGGGGCATAAGGAGGGAGTAAGTTATCTCAAAATCCTTAACCCTCGTTTGATCCGCTATTTGTGGAGAGGCTGGAGGGAATTATCCTTTGGTAAAAAGCATCCACAGGAAGCACGTCGGCGTGCAGTGGCATCGGGTGAAAAATATATCGAACGTTTAAAAACAGACACTGTGCAACTTGAAAACAATGAGCAAAAGATAACATTCATTAAGGATGAGATCCATTCGGTTTTTCTTGCAGGTGCCCGAACACTTTTCTATGTGACATCTTCATCAAGTGCAATTGCAAAGGTAAAAGAGATGATGGAGAGGCGTCTTGGGGACAGTAATGGTCTTGGTTTGGTGGAGAAGGCAGTCCCTTATAGTGTCACCACTGAAATGGGAATGGAGCTGATGACGCTTGCAAAGAACTACCGTGAAAAAGGGAATACACCTTCACCCGATGATGAGCCGATTAAGAACTTTCTCTCTGTCTACGGCCACAAAAAGTTTGTGGAGCTTGATGTAGGAACTCCGACCTGGTCAGAAGAACCGGGATATGTACTGAATCTTATTTCCTCCTATATGGAAAACCGACATTATGAAAAAGCCTTGAAGGAGTTTCGCCAAAGTCAGTATGAAGCACAGGAAACTATACAAAAAATAAAACGGCGCTTTGAAGAGAACGGATTTGGCAAAGAGGCAGAAAAATCTGAATGGCTGTTAAAAAGTTTTCGGGAAATGTTTGGAATACGGGAACAATCAAAGTTTGTCATTACACAGGGACTTCAGTTAATCCGTACCTTGTTGTTTGATATCGGAAATGAGCTGGTTAGAGAGGGGCGGTTGGAAAAAAGTGATGATATATTTTTTGTAAAACTGGATGATATCACGCTGCAAAACGATCTGAAGGGTATAGTAAAAAGAAACAGAGAAACGTTTGAGAAGAATGCAAACCTGAAAGCCCCCAGACTGATAACCAGCCTGGGAGAGACGACCTATGCAGCTGCAGAGCCTCTTGGCGATGGGACAATCAGCGGTATCGCGGTTTCTTCCGGGGTGTATGAAGGGTATGCGAGGGTACTTGTTAATCCTGAAGAGGGTGATACTCTGCAGAACGGAGAGATACTTGTTACAAATGGAACCAACCCGGCCTGGACACCGCTGTTTTTGAAAATCGGCGCACTTGTGATGGAGTGTGGAGGTCCCATATCACATGGTTCTGTAGTGGCAAGGGAGTATGGTATACCTGCGGTATCCGGAATAACAGATGCCACAGAAATTATAAAAACCGGTCAAAAACTCAGAGTCAACGGCGAGAGTGGCACGATCAGGATAGTAGAAGAAGGGGATTGAAGTGGTAAGTAGTCGTAAAGCCACAGGGGTTTTGTTTGTCAGTATACTGCTTGCAATGCTTGCCTATGGAATGACTCTGCCGCTCTTCCCTTTTATGATTGAAAATTTGGGTGGCAGAGGGATACACCTGGGTCTTCTTGTTGCCCTTTATGGTGTCATGCAGCTTCTCTTTGCTCCGCTTTGGGGTAAGGCTTCTGACAAAAAGGGGCGCAAGCCATTCATCCTTCTGGGGGTAAGCGGATTTATTCTGGCAATGACGGTTTTTGCTTTTGCAAACAGCTTGTGGATGCTTTATGCTGGTCAGGTATTTATGGGGGTTTTGGGCAGTGCCCTTTTTCCTGTCTCTATGGCTTATGTTGCGGATTTCAGTGATGAAAACACCAGGGCAGGCAGTTTAGGCAAACTTGGAGCAGCCATAGGGCTGGGAGTTGTTCTGGGACCAGGAATCGGAGGATTGCTGGCCTTTGACTCTTTATCTCTGCCTTTTCTGGCTGGGGCAGGGCTCTCTTTGCCGGTCTTGATGATTATTGCTGTGTGGCTTCCTGAATACAAAAACACAGACCTGGAATTTAGAGCTGAACCTGAAAAACCCAAAAGCGGATTTGAGTTTCTAAAGGCACTTTGGGGACCTGCTGGTTTTGGACTATTCATTGTTTTTGCGGTCTATTTTGGAAAATCAAATTTTTCAGGTATATACGGATTGTATGCGATGGAGCGATACGGGTATACAACCACCGAAATCGGAAGTTTACTCATGATGATGGGGCTTGTATATGCATTGGTTCAGGGGCTAATAGTTGGTCCGCTGACCAAAAGATTTGGTGAGGGAGTAATTATAACCTACTGTCTTTTAGGCAATGCAGTTGGATTTATTTTCCTCATCTTAGCTTATAATTACCTTATGGTTGCAATGAGTATCAGTTTTTTCATCGCGTTCAACGCGGCTCTTAAACCATCTGCCCTTTCTTTTATTTCAAAGAACTCATCAGGCAAACAAGGAACAGCCATGGGATTTGCAGATGCTTATATGAGTGTAGGGCGAACTGTTGGGCCACTTTGGGCTGGCTTTGTTTTCGACATCAACAGGAATATTCCATTCATTGGAGGAGCGGTCTTTTTCTTTTTGGTTTTTGCGGCAAGTCTTGTTTATAACCGGAGAAAAAACAGTATAAGAGCAGCTGCTGAAAATATTTAACTGTGATCATATTCACGGTGGCACTGTGTCTTGCAGGAAGGTGTCACTTCCATAATTGAATTACAATGTGCACACCGGGTCGGAGCAAAGGCGTACACCTCAGTTTAGTATAGAAACAGTTTAGGTGAATGCAGTATTTGGTAACAGAGCTTTATCTGGGCCGAGGCGAACCGGATCACAAGGCCGCCGCTTCTTTGCGGGCAGCCCTGTGGTAAGTGGTTTTATTTGAGTCAAGAGTGGAAATTGGCTTTGATAAAAACGAGTTCACGCTTTTTGCCGGTGCTCAGATACTCTTTTTACAGATATCCAGCAGCCCAAAATCTCTTGCTGCTTGGGAGAGGCGTGTAAGGTCTTCTGCAGTTTTTATGACTGCATACATCTTTGGATCTATGGTTAATATGAGTGGATTGTTTGCCATAGGAAGTATATCGGTAGCGGCATACCCTACTTTCGGTGACCTGGGGAGTTCGGGGGTGATCTCTTTTGGTGGGGTGGCGTAATCCGGAAGGTCACTCTCTTTGAGAAGGTTGCAGTCAAGGGCATAAAAGCCGGTGTTGAAGGGCAGGAAAAATTTGTTTTTCGGATCTTTTATGTTTCTGGTGATTTCGTTTCTTATGGCCTGTTCAATAATACAGGTTTTTTTGTCGCTGTTTTTTTTAACTGCTATGAAAGTGCCGAATGGGTCATCGGGAGGGAACTGATCTCTGAGGACACCAACTCCAATGCAGTCGTGCTGTTTTGCGGCCTGAGCCATCAGGGGAAGCATTGTCTGGTCGTAGATTGCGGTGGCCTGTGCGAGGATGATTTTACTGCATCCAAGGGTTTCCAGCCACTCCAGGCAGGAGAGATTTTTTGTGTCCGGTTTTTGCTTTAAGATCATCAGAGGACCACCGGTTTCATCAGGCTGAGTTACAGGGTTTGGGGTGTTATTTTCAACCGTGTAGGCAATCTTTTCATCTTTAGTGAAATGAAGTCTCTGTTCCTGGGCCACAATTCTTACATTTTTAAGTCCGAAATACTCTTTTTCCTCCAGTATTCGGGGAATAACTCTTTCTGTTATGGAGCCCTTTGGGCCAGTAGTTATAATGACCGGAATGTCCAAATTGTTTTTTTTGCAAAAGGAGGCGATCAGGGCAAGGTTGATATGCAAGGCCCCAAAATCCTGGAAAAAATTTTCAAGTGGATATGTAGCTTTGGTGAAGTCTTTGAGTGAGTGCGGATCGGCTCCCCGGGCCAGGAGGCTTGTTCGGAGCCGTTCTCCTTCACCACCGGCAGTAAACACCACACCATATCCATTAAGCGATTCAGGGGAGAAGGAAACATTCTGCCAGGGCATAAAAGGCGGAAACTCCTGAGCGGCATCAGATAATAACTTCTTGCCTTTTTCGCTGTTCTCCAATGCTTTGCGGCGCCTTTCAAGCTGCCAGTTAAAAACCGGCGGGGGAAAATGGCGGTTCATCTGTTCAACTAGTTGGTTGCGCTGTTTTTCATCGAGAAGACCGAATCTTTCTACCCTGGGGGCTAAACTGTCTATGTTCCATTTGTTCATCTTTTCACCCGTTTCAAAAAATGTGGATAAAGCTGTGATGAAGATAAAATATAAAAATGACCACCCTCCGGTAACTCCCAAACAATTCCGGCCCTTTTTATCCTTATTTATATTGAAATCAGCATCCCCAAGAGAGGTGAACCTATGAATGAATTTGAAGCTATCGCATCTGCAGGCTTAAAAGTGATTCATCCCGTGTACGATTCCCAAAATTCAGTTCAGCCCTTTGTTCATGCGTTAAAGCTTGCACTGGGTTCCAGAGGAGAGCTGGAGATTATTGATGTAAGGTCAGAGGCGGAGGTACTGGAGCATATAGGAGTGCGAGCGACACTTGAGCGCTGGGGGGTGCTTCCAGCGGGATCTCACAGAAGCAATGTTGAAAATATCGGCTTGAAGATCAAAAAAATCGTGCGGGAGGGGAACAAAAAAAAGAGGTTGTAAAAAGGCTCAATAAGCACTTTCATGACCTGATGGTTCTTGGGGTCTCAGAAAACCCCGCTGTGTTTAATTTTGGCAGTCTGGCAGAGTACCTTTCAGACTATTTCCACCAGCAAACCCTCTTCATACCAGCTCAGGGGAGGTTTTTTGTTGATGAAAATTCTGGTAAGATGTCATTGAACACAGTTGTAATTCCGGTGGCAGATCAATCTTTTTTTGATACCGCTATGGATGCGCTCACCGATATTCTGGCTTTTTTCCCTCTCAGCGTTTCAAGGATTATCACCCTGCATGCCGGGAGCGAATTTCCAGAACTTATCAACAGGCACGATATTGAAGCGCAATTTGTTCAGGAGTTGAGCTCTGAGTCGCTGGTTGAAGCAATTACCCAAACTGCCAGATCCAGCAATGCCGATCTTATTGTAATGGCAACAGGAGGCAGAACTTCCTTTGTAAACAAAATAACCGGCAGTTCTACCCAGCAGGTTGTGCGGCGTTTACCCTGTCCGCTGCTTTCAGTTTCTGTTTAGGGGTGGGTAGGTATAAATTGAATCAAGGGGTAGCGGACCTGTTTTAAACATTGTCGCGCTACCCGGGGTTTTCTTATTCTTCTTTATCTAAGCAGAGCAAGAACATTCTGAGGAGTCATATTCGCCTGTGCAAGCATTGCTGTGCCTGATTGGGTCAGGATCTGACTTCTGGTAAACGCAGAAGATTCTGCTGCGAAATCAGCATCCCTTATAAGAGATTCCGCTGCGGCCTGATTTGTTTCACTTATTTGCAGGTTGTTGATTGCGTGTTCAAGGCGGTTAACATAGGCACCTATCGAAGCCCTCTCTTCATTTACCTGGTTGATGGCATTGTCCAGATACCCTATCGCCAGTCTTGCATTAGCCTGAGTGTTCATCTGGAAATCAGCAGTCAGATTCTCATCAAGCTCTGTTGCTATCATGCTGTTGATTTGAATTGTCATACCATCTGCAAGCGGATTGCTGCCGGCATCGACCCAGAATGTGCTTCCGTCCCCGCCACCAAATCTCTCGGCGCTGTTGGAGATTATCTCCATGTTATTGTAGTTGGTTACGTTTGCGATACGGTCGATTTCATCTCTGAGATGTCTGAACTCCTGATTTGTATAGCCCCGTTCGGTATTGGTGAGTGTATCGTTTGCTGACTGCACGGCCAGCTCTCTCATTCTTTGAAGTATATCGGAGATCTCTCCCAGTGCGCCTTCAGCGATTTGAAGCAGTGAGGTGCCGTCGAGGGCATTTCTCTGAGCCTGTTTTGCCCCGCGTACCTGTGTGCGCAGTCTTTCAGATATGGCAAGTCCGGCTGCATCGTCACTTGCTCTGTTGATTCTCAAACCTGTCGAGAGTTTTTCAAGGCTGCTGCTCATTGATTTGTTTGATCTGTTGAGCGCAGAAGTCGCTATCATAGATGATATGTTGTTGTTAATACGCACGAAGAACCTCCCTGTTAATAGTGTCGTCAGGGTGACGTTCCGTGTCACCCCCTACTATTTCTCTTCTTTACAGGGAGTCATAAGAAATTGCCGTTTCTCCTCCCTGTGTATAATCTCTCCTAATTCTTTTATCGGCAGTAGTTGGATAAACTTAAATTTTTTTTGTGGTGTTATTTATTAAACGTACAGGGTTAAATCTGCTGTTGGTTTTTTTTATACCTTGGGGCAGAAGGATTCATTAGTTGTTGGCACAATTAGTGTGGGTGTTCAGAGGTGGTTTTAGCCGTTTAAATGGATGGTGTCAGCTTTGGATATTATTTGGCTGGGGGGGGGGTAGAGTATATTAATGGTTGTGTTTCTTTTAGCCGGATTTATTTTTTCTCAGTTCGCGAAAGAATGAGCTTAGGAGTTCGCTGCACTCATCAGCCATAATTCCGGAGCTTATGGCGGGGAAGTTGCGGTAGGAGGATTCTATCAGGGGGCGATAGGGGAATGTGTCTACTGCTCCCGCTCTGGGGTCGGTTGTTCCGTAGGTAACAGATTCAATTCTTGATTGAACGATAGCCCCAAGGCACATCAGGCAGGGTTCAAGGGTAACGTAAAGGTTGCAGCCATTGAGTCTCCATGTGGAGAGTTTTTCTGTGGCAGCGCTGATGGCGACGATTTCGGCATGGGCAGTAATATCACTGAGTTGTTCAACTCTGTTATATCCTCTGCCGATGATTTTTCCGTTTTTTTCTATCACAGCACCCACAGGAACCTCTAATTCATCAGCTGCTTTTAAAGCTTCCTGATATGCCATGGTCATAAAATAGTAAGGGTTCATAATCGAAATAAGTATAATACTTGTGTACTATTTGTTCCAAAACTTAATTTCTTTAGATTCCGGTAATATAGCAAATAATCCGGTTAATACGAAAGTAACCTTATGTTTGAAGAATTATCCAATAGATTTGACGCGATTTTTAATAAAGTCAGAGGTCGGGGAAAGTTAACCGAAGACAACATCTCTGAGGCGGTGCGTGATGTGAAAAGGGCGCTCCTCGAAGCAGATGTTAATTTCAAGGTGGTTAAGAAATTTAGCGCTTCGGTACAGGAAAAAGCACTGGGAAGTGAAGTGCTTAAAAGTATAACACCTGGTCAGCAGTTTGTTAAACTGGTTCATGATGAGTTGGCGGCTCTGATGGGAGGGTCTGCCCGCAAGATTCATTTTCATTCAAATCGCCTCAATAAGATTGTACTTGCCGGTTTGCAGGGTTCGGGTAAAACTACCGCTTGTGCTAAGCTGGCGCTCTTTTTTAGAAAACAAGGTCACCGGCCGTTGTTGGTGGCTTGTGATACATATAGGGCTGCAGCAATCGATCAGCTTGAAACGCTTGGTAAATCCCTTGGGATACCGGTGTACCTTGATCGTGAGGCAAAGCCACAGCAGATTGCCTCTGATGCTTTGGAGTATGCAAAGCGTGAGGACTTTTCACTTGTGATCATCGATACTGCCGGTAGGCTTCATATCGATTCAGACATGATGTCTGAGTTAAAAGATATCTGCTCTCTGGCTAAGCCGGATGAGACTTTTTTCGTTGCCGATGCCATGACCGGACAGGATGCGGTGAATGTGGCTTCGCAGTTTTATAGAGAGATCAAATTCAGTGGTACCATTCTTTCGAAAATGGATGGTGACGCCAGGGGCGGTGCCGCTCTCTCTATTTTGGACGTCACCGGTGTGCCTGTTCAGTTTGTGGGTGTGAGTGAAAAACCGGATGGGCTTGAGCAGTTTCACCCTGACAGGATGGCTTCAAGGATCCTGGGGATGGGTGATGTGGTGTCGCTGGTTGAGAAGGCTGAGCAGAATTTAGATCTTGAAGAGAGCAAAAGACTTGAAAAGAAGATCCGTAAGAATATATTTACTCTGCAGGATTTTCTCGAACAGCTCAGACAAATAAAGAAAATGGGCCCTCTCAATGAGCTTCTGGCTATGATTCCTGGGGTTGGGAATCAGATGAAGGATGTTCAGGTAGATGATAAGATATTTGTCAGAATTGAAGCTATAATCTGTTCTATGACAAAAAAAGAGAGGGAAAAGCCTGTAATCATTGATGGAAGCAGGAAAAGGAGAATCGCTTCCGGTAGTGGTACAACTGTTCAGGATGTTAACAAGCTTCTCAAACAGTTCGATACCATGAAAACAATGATGAAAAGGATGAACAAGATTTCCGGTAAAAGGGGGCAGGCAGCTGCACTTAAAAGTTTGTCACCTTTCTGAAATGAATAAATAACTTTAATCCATATTAATTCACTTAGTGCAAGGAGAGTATCTTGCCGGTTAAAATTCGTCTGGCCCGCGTGGGCAGAAAAAAGCTTGCTAAGTATCGTGTTGTCGCTGCAGACAGCAGAATGAGACGTGATGGTCGTTTTATTGAAACTGTTGGTTTCTATGATCCTCAGTCTGAGCCCAAGGTGTTCGAGTTCAAAACAGAAAGACTTGCATACTGGTTAAATCAGGGTGCGCAGCCTACATTAACCGTTAAAAACCTGCTTAAGCAGGATCGCATGTCGGAAAAACTCGAAGGGCTCGAAAAAGGGCTTTCTGCGGAAAGTCTTAATGTGGAGCGTAAACCAGAAAGAAAACGCAAGCCCAAAACTCAGAAACAGAAAAGTTCCTGATACGCAGTTAGGTGCATATGTCACAGCAGGAGCTGATTATTATTGGTGTAATCAGGCGTGCTGTGGGGCTTGAAGGTTTTGTTGCTGTGCAGCCGACAGGGTCCACTTTCGCTATGATACAGACTCCTTGTAAAGTTCACATCGGGTCTGATGAACAATCTGCAGATAAAACTGAGATTGAGCAGATTCGGAAACAACCAAAGGGTTTTATCTGCAAATTCGCGTCTGCAAATGACAGAGATGCCTCTGAAAGGCTGAATGGTAAACTTTTGTTTGTTAGCAAAGAGTGTCTGCCCCGGCTTGAGGAGGGTGATTATTATCACTTTCAACTGCAGGGGCTTGAGGTTTATGCCGATAGTAACGGCAAACTTGTGGGAAAAGTCAGGGATGTAGTTTCCCTTCCCACAATGGATGCTCTTGAAGTAGTGCTTGTAAAAGGGGGCAGTGTACTGGTTCCCTACAATGACCAGGCAGTTGTTTCTGTTGACACAGAGTCTGGGCGGATAACATTGAGATGGTCATTCATAGAGGAAATGATTTAGTTGCCCTGAAAGTATAGTAGCATGATGTTCTTTGATATTTTAACATTATTTCCGGATATGTTTGAGGGTGCTTTCTCTGATAGCATTATCAAACGAGCGATTCAGAAGGAGTTGATCTCGATTGATATCAGAAATATCAGAGATTATTCGCCTGATGAAAAACACAGAAGCGTTGATGATTATCCCTATGGGGGGGATGCCGGGATGCTGTTGCGTCCTGAACCGGTTGTTAATGCTTTGAATGATTCCAGAAAACGACTTCAGAGCCTTAAGCCTACAGTTGTGTATCTCACACCCTGCGGGGAAAAGTTAAATCAGGAGATTGTCAAAAGTTTTCTCTCTCAGAAAGCTCTGATTCTTCTTTGTGGAAGATATAAAGGGGTTGATCAAAGAGTTGTTGATCGTTATGTCGACAGGGAGATATCTGTCGGGGACTATGTGTTGTCCGGAGGAGAAGTGCCTGCCATGGTTCTGGTTGATGCAATAACCCGGTTAGTTCCCGGTGTGCTTGGAAATATCGACAGTGCTGAAGCAGACTCATTCTACTCCGGTATATTGAGTCATCCTCAGTATACAAGACCTGAGTATTTTGAAGGTATGAGGGTACCTGAAGTATTATTGAGCGGAAATCATGCAAATATCAAAAAATGGCAACATCAGAAGGCCTTAGAGATTACCCAGAAGAGAAGACCTGATCTTTTAAATGGCGATAATTAATATAAACTGATATAAATCAATATTGGAGGTGTCGGGTGAATGACATTATCAAGGCAGTAGAAAAAAAACAGTTAACCGATCGTAAACTGGATTTCGGTCCGGGGGATACGATATCCGTTTCATTCAGAATTCGTGAAGGGGATAAAGAACGAATTCAGGTGTTTCAGGGAGTGGTTATTCAGACTGCAGGTACAGGTATAGGTTCTACTGTTACAGTCAGAAAATCATCCGGAAATGTTTACGTGGAGAGAATTTTCCCTTTGCACTCACCACTTATCTCTGAAGTTAAGCTGGTAAGACGCGGTAAAGTTCGCAGAGCAAAACTCTACTATCTGCGTGGTCTTATCGGAAAGGCTACAAGAATTAAAGAGAAGAAATAATCTCTTTCCGTACCGTTTTGACTAATGTATTATATATGAGAAGACTTGGGTAAAGTTTTCTCATTTTTTTTATTTGAAGCGAATTATATGACACATCCCCCGACTGGTAATTCAAAAACCGCTGTCAGGCCGAAGCCGGTGATTCGGCAGTATAAAAAGGGAGAGGTTCTTTTTGAGGAGAACTCCCTTGGGCGTGAACTATATATCATTCACCAGGGGAAGGTCGGTGTTTATAAACAGACGCCTGAAGGCAGAGTTGAGATTGCGGTAATCGAGAAAGGGGGAGTGCTGGGTGAGATGTCACTTCTTGATAATCTCCCCAGATCAGCTACGGGGATCGCTCTTGAACGTACAAAAACCGTAGTTGTTAACGAGGCCTTCTTTCAGCACACTCTTCAGAAACTTCCATCATGGCTCAGCAGTATTATAAAAATTATCGTTGGGAGACTGCGGGCTACAAATGAAAGAATCGGGCAATCCGGGCTCAGAGATAAGGAACGGGGGCTGATTTCTCTTATACTGTTGTTACTGCCAGTTTACAAAAAAGATTATAGTGCATCTCTTGGGATTGATTACGATTTTGTCCTCTCGGAAGCACTTTTTGTGAGTCGTCTGTCTAAACAAGAGTCCCGGCGTATACTTTCTCATATTGAACAGCGTAAAATCATCAACATCAGGAAAACCAATGACAACAGGGGGACTCTGATAATAATAGACGATGTTGAGTTACTTCATATTTACAAAGAGTATCTTGAGCTTAGGGCTCGTAATAAAACATTCAGAGAGCTTTCTATATCCGAAGAGTCAATTTCAGTATTCAGCAATATTGCCTATGTTGCACAGAAATCCGGTGAAGAAACTGCTGATGGAATGACCCTCTTAAAGAGCAATCTTGTCTCTGATCTTTCCGAAACAACTCAGGACAAACTTGATGAATCTCTTTTCGATCTGAAGCGCAGAGGACTGATTTGCGTGGTTCCCTGCAATGGTGATTTTCTGATTATATTTCGCAAGGAATCGCTGAGCAGAATTAAAAAGATCAGGAAAATGCTTCCATTTTTTGAAATGGAGGTGCAATGAATCCAGGAGAGAGGATCAGA
Organism: Chitinispirillum alkaliphilum; assembly: GCA_001045525.1. NCBI lineage: Bacteria > Pseudomonadati > Fibrobacterota > Chitinispirillia > Chitinispirillales > Chitinispirillaceae > Chitinispirillum > Chitinispirillum alkaliphilum. The sequence goes on from LDWW01000033.1 coordinate 20,372, forward strand.
GACGGTAAGGTCTTACCAAAAGGACACACAGAGAAGCTCTACAAACGGGGCGCGCTGATATTTATTGAAGGTGAGTGTTCAAGAGAGATGTACATTATTCGCTCAGGAAAGGTCAGAGTAATAAGGCAGGAGGGAGAAGGGGTCCGTGAGCTTGCAGTTCTGGGACCGGGAGGTGTTCTGGGAGAGGTGTCTCTTCTCGACAAAAAGCCAAGAACCGCTACAGCGCAGGTAATAGAGGATGCTACTGTTACAGTTGTTGATGAGGCTCTTTTCCAAGCTACAATCGGAAAAATTCCTCCCTGGCTTGCACGTGTTGTCCAGTTGATCGTCGGACGCTTCAGGTTGACTATGAAAAAAGCCGGTGATGAGCTTGTGAGATTTTCAATCTCCGGAGTTATAAGGATTATTCTTCTGTTGAATCAAAGTCATAAAAAAAAGATCTCGGGGATGGATGCTGTGCCTTTGCAAAAGCTAAAGGAGACTACCTACAGCGTGACTGGTTTGGGCGCGATGGAAGTTGAAGAAATTTTGTTTCATCTGATATTGAAGGAAATGATTGTAATAAGAAAAGATGAATTGCAGGCGGAGTATGTTCTGATCAAAAACAATGAAGTTTTGTTTCTGTATATGGGTTATTACAGGGCGATTCAGGGGAATACAAGTTTAATAGGAGAAAATTTTTCAGAATCTGCATATGAACTGATTAACTATATTCTTTCTGCATGTCAAAATATTGGCAAAGCAGGTTCAGATTCCATTGTGCAGCTCACAGTTTCCCAGGTCGAGTCTGAGATACAGCGTGCAGGAGGAGAGGGGATAAAATCTGATGCACTTGAACAACTACTGCAATTAAAGGTTTTGTTTAAAGAGGAGGATGATTCTCAAATTGGCATGAGAGATAAAAATTCTGTCTTGTCATTTAAACCCGCTGTATTGCAAAGATTAAGCCTGCTTTCAGACTGGCTTCCGGTTTTTAGGGAGGAAATATGCAATTAAAACCTTTGTCATGGTATAAAAGACTGGCAGACTCTAAGTGGCGTCGCAGGGAGGGAGTGTTTCTTGTTGAGGGCACAAGGGTTATTGAACAGATTTTTTCCAATGCTCCAGGGGCGGTTGCTGAAATTCTGACAACTGAGACTTCTGATTTGAAAATTGACACAGGGTCTGTGTCGATAAGAAAAGTTGACCTTCAGCAAATAAAAAAAATATCCACCTCCCAGACACCTCGCGATGCTGTAGCAGTTGTGAGAATTCCGCAGGACACCCCTACATCACTTCCGCCTGAAAATCCAGGGGCGCGAATTTTACTCCTCGAAGATATTCAGGATCCGGGTAATGTAGGTACTTTAATCAGAACAGCAGCTGCACTGGGCTATAAGGGGATTATCCTCAGTTCCAAATCTGCAGATCCTTTTTCACCAAAATCACTTCAGTCAACAGCCGGGGCGATCCTTTACCCCTGGATACGACGCTCTTCGCACTATCTTGAAACTGTAAAAGCGTTGAAAAATGTTGGATACAGTGTAGTGAGTGCTGATATCAGGGGAGAAAAAACTGTTGATTTTTCGGTTCTCCCAAAGCACATCCTCGCTCTTGGCAGTGAGGGAAGTGGTCTCACGGAGGAGCTTCTTGCACTGTCTGATTATATATTTCAGATCCCGATGGAGGAGAATGCTGTAGAATCCCTAAACGTTGCGGCTTGTGGGGCGATCTCTATGTTTATGGGTACAAGGGGGCAGAAGTTTGGGTAGAGTCTTGTGCAAGTGAAATCCTGTCTTTGCCAGCGGTTTTTGAAGCATACATAGCCTCATCTGCCCTTTTAATAAGCATTTCTTCTGTATCGCCGGGATAGGTTTCCCCGATTCCAATTGACAGGCTTGTTTTTCCGAATTTAAAAGCACCGAATTGAGTTTGTATTCTTTCTGCGACTACTCTTGATTGATTGGCATCTGTATCGGGTAAAATGACCACAAATTCATCACCGCCGTATCTGTAAGCGCTGTCCACATCTTTGCGTATGCAGTATTCAATTACTTTCCCCAGAGACCGAAGTACGTGATCTCCCATCTGATGTCCTTCGCTGTCATTTAGTTCTTTGAAGAAATCAACATCAATCATCATCAGTGACAGTTTTCTCCCGGGGTTACGTCTGATACGACTCAGTTCGCGTCTGATCTGGGTGTGGAAATGGCGCGAGTTGTACAGGGCTGTCAGGTTGTCTGTTATGGCGAGTTTGTTCAGCAATTGATTTTTACTCATCAGTTCGGACTGAAGTTTTTTCTTTTCTGTAATATCCTTTGCCGTTGCTACTATGCCGATGGTTTCATTGGAGTCGTTTTTCATCTCTGACATACTTATGTCAACTGTGATGGTTTTACCGGATTTGGCTTTCATTGTCAATTCTTCATTTATGACTTTGCACTCCTTAAGGATTGTATCGATAAGGGATTGGTTGAAGGAAATGTTGGAAAAAAGGAGGTCCAGAGGTTTTCCGACAATCTCTTCCTGAGTGTATCCCAGGTGCTTTTGCGCCCCCTTATTAAATTTCATTATAAAACCATCGGTATCGATCGAAAAAATGATATCGGTTGAATCCTGCAGAATACTTTCAAAGTACTTTGCGGTTCGCTGAGATCGTGTGATGAGTTTTTGTGCTTTGAGGGCAACTTGCTTGTCAAGTTTTAGTTGTTTCCAGATTGAGACTGAGAGAATCAGGTTCCACATCAGAATTACAAGTAAAGAAATTGTGATAAGAGTTGGGTTAGGATCATTGGCTGAGATGAAAAGGAAAACTGCATTGGGCAGGAAAAACAGTGCGGCGATAAGAAAAACTGACTGTTTCAGGTAAATTCTTGTATCCGCCTTGAATCCGAAAAAGTCGAGTAGTCTGGCAAACTCAGGGATTTTTTCTATCACTTTAATTTTTCCGAATTTGTTAGTCGTTAAATTTCATGTCACATATAAGCAATATGCGCGTTGAAACTGAATATTGTATTGAACCGGTCTGTTTGTCTTAAAAATAGTATAATTTATCAGTTTGTGAGTATTTATTAAAAAAAATGATGAAAACCGTTATGTTTGAGGCGTTTTGCATTGATAGATGAAATCAGGTCAGATTAAGAGACTTTGTCTCTAATTGTTATAATTATGGAGAAAAGCTGTTTGTTTTTGTTCCGCAATTTATATTATTATACTTGTTTTTAGTTGATCTGGATCAATACACAGATCACAAAGGGTCCGAATATTTTCAAGTAAGGTAAAGTTAGGGGAAGGGATATGCCCTGGTTTATAAAAAGTAAATCTGAGAAGGCCGCACAGCAGAAAAGACGGGATGAGATATGGATCAGATGTCAGTCCTGTTCCGCACATGTGTTTAAAGAAGATTTCAGCAATAACAGCAATGTGTGCCCTAAATGCAACTGGCATGGTAAACTAACCGCTTATGAGCGTATTGGTATTACACTGGACTCCGGCACATTTAAAGAGCTGAACGAGTCGCTCAGCCCCGGCGATCCGCTTGCTTTCGTTGATGCAAAGGGCAGCTATGCCGAAAAGGTGGAAAATGCCCGGAAAAAGGCTATGCTCAACGAATCGGTTGTAACCGGAGTGGGCAAAATAAATGGAATAGACGTTACCATCGGGGTAATGGATTTTCGGTTTCTGGGTGGTAGTTTAGGTTCAGCTACCGGGGAGAAAATACTCCAGGCTGCCATCTATGCCCTTGATCATCGCTTGCCCTATATTGTTTTCAGTGCATCGGGCGGGGCCAGGATGCACGAAGGGATACTCTCTCTTATGCAGATGGGGAAAACCTGTGCTGCGGTTGCTAAGCTGGATGATAAGAAAATTCCCTACATATCAGTTATGACCGATCCAACCACGGGTGGAGTTTCTGCCTCCTATGCAATGGTGGGTGATATTAATTTAGCGGAACCGGGGGCTCTGATCGGTTTCGCCGGAAGAAGAGTTATTGAACAGACTATAAAACAGAAACTTCCAGATAACTTCCAGACTTCAGAATTTGTGATGGAGCATGGATTTATCGACATGGTAGTTCATCGAAGGGATATGAAAAGTACTCTTCAGAAGATTCTTTCATATTACAACAGATAAGAGGATTGCCGCATGGAGCGTGAGTTCGATTTTGAAAAGCCGATATCCGAAATGGAAAAGGCAATCGAAAAGCTGAGAAATCTGGAATCAGAAAAAGCTGGAGACTACAGTTTGCAGATTCTTGAGCTTGAAAAGAAATGCGAAAAAGAGGGAAAAGAAATATATGCGAACCTGACACCATGGCAGATTGTTCAGGTTGCTCGTCACCCCAAGCGCCCGGTTTTGTATGACTACATTTCGCTTATTTTCAGTGATTTTGTTGAGTTGCGGGGGGATCGCTGCTATGGTGATGATCGTGCTCTTATTGGTGGATTTGCGATGCTTGGGGAACAGAAAGTGATGCTGATCGGGCACAGTAAGGGGAAAAATGTAGAAGAGAACGTGAATCGAAATTTTGGTATGGCGCGTCCGGAAGGGTATCGCAAAGCTCTGAGACTTATGCGCTTAGCTGAGAAGTTTAACGTTCCTGTTGTTACATTTATAGATACTCCTGGAGCATATCCGGGGCTTGATGCTGAAGAGAGAGGGCAGGCTGAAGCTATTGCCCGAAATCTGGTTGAAATGTCGCGTATTGAGGTGCCGATTGTCTCTCTTGTAACCGGTGAAGGAGGAAGTGGCGGTGCCTTAGGAATTGGAGTTTCCGATATAATACTTATGCTTTCAAATGCAGTGTATTCGGTTATCTCCCCTGAAGGGTGCGCTTCTATTCTGTGGCGTGATGCAGCATATTCACCCCAGGCCGCCGAAGCACTCAAGATAACTGCAAAATCACTTCTGGAACTGGGGGTGATTGATGATATCGTTCAGGAACCAGCCTGCGGGGCACATCGTGATCATTCCAAAACTGCAGATGCAGTTAAAACTTCAATCCTGAAGCATCTCAAAAAATTGTCATCTGTAAGCAGCAGTAAGCTTATTACAAAAAGGTTTCAGAAATTTGCAGCAATGGGCAAATTTAACAAATAATTTTCGGGGATAATTGGATCATGCAAAAAAAAGATAAAAACACCAAAGAGGACAAACTGCATAAAACACCTCTGAGAATTACCGATACAACTCTCAGGGATGCTCATCAGTCGCTCTGGGCAACTCGTATGAGAACTGACGACATGATGCGTATAATAGATGTTATCGATAATGTGGGGTATTATTCTCTTGAGATGTGGGGTGGAGCGACCTTCGATGTGTGTCTGAGATTTCTACGAGAGAATCCATGGGAGAGGCTCAGACTGGTAAAAAGTAAAGCGAAAAATACCCCGCTGCAGATGCTCTTGAGAGGACAGAATCTGGTCGGGTACCGTAACTATGCAGACGATGTGGTAGATCGGTTCATATCTTTGGCATGTGAAAATGGGATTGACATATTCAGGGTTTTTGATGCCCTCAATGATACACGAAATCTTGAGGCTGCTATCAAGGCTATCAAAAAGCATGGCGGTCATGCTCAGGGAACACTCTGTTATACTATTTCACCTGTGCACACAGTCGATCAGTATGTAAAGTACGCGAAGGAACAGGTGGCTCTTGGTATCGATTCCCTGTGTATCAAGGATATGGCGGGTATACTTTCACCAATTTCGGCAGAAAAGCTGGTTAGTGCTTTGGTTGAAAAGGTGAGCATACCAATTCAGCTTCATTGTCATGCTTCCAGTGGGATGGCTGTGGCAACTTATGTAGAAGGGGTCAGAGCCGGGGCCGGAGCTATAGATTGTGCGGTTTCATCCATGGCCGGATTTTCTTCACAGCCCCCTGTTGAAACCATGAACGCAATCTTCTCTGAAACAAATTATACTGCCGATCTGGATATCGAAGCTTTGGAGAAAACTGCCAAATATTTCTCAGAGCTTGCACCAAAGCGCACCTGTACAAATGACCCGATGAATATCATCGATCCTGATATCCTTATTCATCAGATTCCGGGTGGAATGATCTCAAATTTTCGTTCACAGCTGAAAATTCAGAACACTCTGGACAAATTGCCTGAGGTCCTTGAAGAGGTCACCAATGTCAGAAAAGACTTAGGATATCCCCCATTGGTTACACCAACAAGCCAGATTGTAGGTACTCAGGCTGTGATGAATGTTATTGCAGGAGAGCGTTACAAGATTGTCCCCAATGAAGTTAAAGATTATGTAATGGGTTTGTACGGCAGATCTCCCGCACCTATTACAAAAGAGATTACTCAGAAGATTCTCGGGGATCAAAAGCCCATAACCTCAAGGCCGGCTGACAGATTAAGTCCTATGCTGCCTAAGGCAACTCACGGTACAGAAGCTTCCTACTTCGAGCATGAAGAGGATATAATCTCTTATGTACTTCTTCCTGAGCCTGCAGTGGAATACTTTAAATACCGGGCTCTTTCACCTGATGAAAGACCGCCCACACCTGCAGATCTTGAGTTGGAAAAAGCCAGATCGGTTGAAAATAAAGTTGAGAAAGTTGTAAAAGAGGAAGTGAAATCCTCTCAAAAGGCACAGGCTCCGCGTAGACCTAAAATATCTATGCCTGAGAAAATCGAGAAGGTTGCTGCCGAACTTACTCAAAAGATTGAAGGTCTTGCAATTGAAGAAGTGATATTCCGTAAAGAGGATGTGACACTTTCAATTCGAGGAGCCGGGGCTTTGGCTTCTCCTGTGACAGCGCCTCCTGTAACTGAGGATACTTCATCAACCCTAAGCAGCGGATCTGCCGTTTCTGAACCTGAACCAGTCCGGGAGTCTGAGCCTGCAACAGAAAATTACTCATCCACGGTGAACTCTCCTCTTGTTGGTACATTCTACTCTGCACCTGGGCCTGGGAAATCATCCTACGTCAAAGAAGGGGACATTGTGGAAAAAGGGGAAAAGGTATGTATCGTTGAGGCGATGAAGCTGTTCAATGAAATATCTGTACCTGAGAAATGCAGGATTGTAAAAATCCTGGCTAAAGATGGTGAGGCGATCGAAAAAGATCAACCGCTTATTGCAATCGAAGAGCTGTAAGAGAATGTTTGATGTATCTGTCTGAATCAGGCAGATACATCTGTTTAATTTTGCCTTACCTCAGCACTAAACCCCAATTACCCTCTTCACAAAAATCAAAATATCACTAATGCTTTTTTTCCACATTACCGATAGATGATATATAGGAACTCAGGAACAGTTCTGTAACACAGTTAATTACGGCAAGGAAGCCGTTTGGGTGTAGCGGTAATATCTCGTACGCAGGGGTATTATCATAAACAAGGAGGTTCTCCATGCGTATCAATCACAACATTTCTTCAATGATTACCCAGGGTACTCTTAACAAAGTTAATCGTGAAATGACCACTTCTTTAGAAAGATTGTCAACCGGACTTCGCATAAACCGGGCAAGCGATGACGCTGCGGGACTTGGTGTTTCGGAAAACCTCCGTACACAGATCAGGGGTACGGCACAGGCCAGACGTAATGCTCAGGATGGAATTGCGGCACTTACAATTGCAGAGGGTGCTGCCAATGAGATATCTGACTTGCTGCAACGTATGCGGGAGCTGGCTATTCAGTCTGCCAATGATACACTGACTGATACCGAGCGTGCTTATACCAATCAGGAGTTCCAGCAACTTATTGCTGAAATCGACCGTATTGCAGAAGTTACTAACTATAATGGTATGAAGCTGATTTCTGATACAGAAGGACAAACCACAAACACAAGATTTGGTATGGGGGATGGATCATTCCTGTGGATTGATGCAAATGCCAGTGATAGTGATAATATCAGGATCCAGATTGCCGCCTTGTCAACAGAAGGTTTAAATATCGACGAAGAAAATGTTTCTGATCAGGCAGGCTCAAGAGATGCTATTGTTGCGCTGGATGACGCTATCGACGGAGTCAACACGATGCGTGCGAATATGGGAGCTTATATAAATCGCCTTGAGCATGCTATAAACAATCTGACAATTTCAAATACAAATCAGCAGTCTGCTGAATCTTTGATACGTGATGTTGATTTTGCACACGAGAGTTCAAGATTTACCCGTAACCAGATCCTCACTCAGTCTGGTACAGCAATGCTTGCACAGGCTAACATGACACCTCAGAGTGTCCTTTCACTTATTGGCTGATAGAATATAACTGTATTGATTGTTTAAGGGAGCAAAAAAGGATTTTGCTCCCTTTCGCTTTTTAGCACAGCTGCACCACTAAATTGGCCTATCTGTATTATCATCTGACAGTATTGACAAAGGGGTGAGTTTTTTGTGACAGATAAAAACCTGGTTATTCATTCGGCGCGAAAATTTCATATCAGAAAAAATTAATCCATAAAAACTCGCCAAGTGCGATTTGTAACACATGCCAGATGTGGGCAAAATCTGAAAGTGATTTAGAATCACACCTGTGCTGCCAAGAAAATGGAAAACCGATGCAAAATCCCGCTCCCAAAAAACACTATCGTATAGATGGCAAGGGTTTTACTTGCGCAAAATACGGAATATTCTTGGATCGATTGTAGCTGCAGCTAAAAGGCCACTACTTCTCGCTCCACTAATACCGGAAGTAACTATATCAACACCGCTCATATACAGATTTTTCACTGGTGTTCGAACGCGAAGATTTGGGTTGTTGTACCTCTCGGGAGTAGAGGCAAGTCCATAAGTACTGCCATCAAAAGCTGAAACAAAATGGCTCGCGGTCAAAGGTGTCGAGAGTTCGTGATAAGTTTTAAGTTTCATAAGCCCAGGAAAATGTTTTTCCATCAGCTGTAACAAGGAATTTTCAATCTGTTTTTTCAAATCCTCATAATCCCTGGGGCGTTCATTAAACCGGGTATCCTTCCACTTTTCGAACTGTTCCCAGTCGACAAAAACAATAACTTCTCCGGTATGGACCTGTTTTTCCCCGGGAGAATACAGTGGGTCCTTCAGTGAAGGGAATGATATAAAAAGTGTCCCAGGGTCAGTTTTTGAATTTGTGAAATCCCATAACGAATCCCGCCCCTCGCCCCATTCATTCATAATCCAAATATTTCTGGAGCTTGCTCCATGTTGGCTGATGTCTCCTTGAAAGATTAGATTGAGGCAGAGATACCCGGGGGACTGCTGTAGTGAAAGTATACTCTTACCCCATTTGGATTTTTGATATTTTCCGGGCATCAAATCTTTGACGGTATTTTTCGAGGCTATCGCAGAGATGACTTTTTTTCCGAAAATCTCAGTTCCGTCTTCAAGAACAACTCCACAACATCTTTTATTTCTGATGATCAAACGAACAACCGGAGCTTTGCATACACACTCGCCCCCAGACCTTATGACTTCACTAAGAAGAAAACTTGCAAACTGTTTGGAGCCGTTCTCAGGATAGTAAGCCCCGTGAGAAAAATGATTGAAAATCAGTGCCTGAACCCCGAAACTGGAATTTTGGGGATTGCTCCCGTAATACCCCCATTGACCTGTGAGGACATTCCTTAGTCGAAAACTTGCTCCAAGCTCATTAAGCACCTCATCAGTAGTCTTACTCCACCAGTCACGGGTCAGAGTTCTCCAGATCTTGTCAAGCGCAACCCCCGGAGTTTTGGGCAAGGTCTTGAAAGCAAAATAGGGGATAGCTTGCTTGGCTGCTTTTAAACAGTATTTAATGTAGTTATCTATAACTTTTTTCTCATCGGGAAATTTCCTGTATAATATTTCCCTGTATTTTGAGAGTGAAGAGGAGAATGAGATCTTAAAATTGTCCGGATAATAGAATTCATCATACATCTCTCCGATGGAACTCATCTTTAGTTTTCCACCTGTCAGCCAATCCAGCTGCTTTCTGGATTTTCCTCCTTCATGCATATCCCCCACAGCGTGTGTTCCCACATCCCAATCTGCCCCTTTTCTGGAAAACATGTGTGTGTATCCACCAGGAAGATAATGCTTTTCAAGAACCAAAACCTTTCTTTTATACTTAGATAATGCTGCGGCTGCACTCATTCCGGCCATCCCAGACCCAATCACAACTACATCCCACTGCATATCTTTGAGATTTGGGTGCTTCTGCTTAAATCCACTCAACTGCGAATATACACGTTTTCCATCAATGCTGGGAATAACACTCATTCTTGCCCTCTGTTTTTAAATCCATTACAAAAACCTGAAATATGAAGCCTGCTTTTCCATAAACAAGCAGGTTGCACGAACTTATAATATAAATATGTATACCTTTTCTGTGCTACAGCCTGAAGAAAATGTTTACTTCTTTGGTGAGTATTTCATTCTTTGTTGCAGTGTAAAATACCTGAAAAGAAATGTTCCAAGAAGATTTTACTTATTATCTTGTTTCAAACAACTGTATCCACTAATAACCCTTCAATCCCAGCCACATCATCTATCCATATACTAAAATCATCATCTGTGATATCTTTTTTAACTGAATCCACTGTTTTACCATTTTTATCAAGTATCAGAAATTCCATTATGACAGAGGAGTTTTGTTTGTATATAAAAAACCTGTAAGGGAGTTGTTTTTTCTCTAAACGCAGGTTCGCTTCCTTTGCTGCATTAATTAAAGGTTTTGAGAAATTTTTTACTTTTCTAGCCTTGGGAGATCCTTTTAGTTCTTTTTTCCGTTTGTGCTTTTTTGAAACGATATCAAGGAAAAATGAAACTGAAGCACTCTTTTGAACTGGTTCGATGTGGAATGTTTCAGATTGGTTATATATTCTTCTAAATTGCATGAAGAGCCTTCCTCTGAATACACAGATAAAAATGTTTCATGCTGAGAAGGAAGGCAACTTTGCTACCACCTGAGGCAAAGTCTGTTATCTGCAATTCTTTCAACTCTGGTGTTAAATTTTTTGTTTTCCCGGTTGAGTATTCTTGTGATGTCGAGTAAGTCGCTTTGGGATGTATAATGAATTCTGAAATTCCTTATCGTTGTGGGAGTCATCTCAAGCTTTATAAGTTTACCGTCCGGATCAATATCTGCAAAGTAGATAAGCGAAAGGTCACCCCTGTATTGGTCTTTACCACCGATTCCCTCGTAATCATTCAAAAAATCCCCACACCCATAAAGTATGAGGCGCTCATTGTAAACTTCAATTCCCTTTACATGGTGGGATGAGTGGCCATGAACTATATCAACCCCAGCCTGATCAATCAGATCATGCGCGAATTGTTTTTCCTTTGGAGTGATGTTGAATTCCCAGTTTTCACCCCAGTGAACGGATAAGATCACCAAGTCCTCTGGTTGCTTGAATTGCTGAATCATGCTCTTTATTTCAATCAGAGTTTCAGGGTTGGTTGAAGGATAAAAAACTACTCCCGCAGAATCCCTTTCTGCTTTCCATTGAGGTGGAATTCCACTTGATTCGAAACCCACAGAAAACAGAAGTAGTCTGGATGAGGAGCCCAAGTTGCAAACTGCAGGCCTCTGAGCTTCCGACAAATTCATTCCTGCACCGGCAAACGAAATACCATTTGTTTTCAGGCATAGAATAGTTTCCTCTAAACCTGAAAATCCCCAGTCAAGCACATGGTTATTGCTCAGGGCACAGATGTCGATACCTGCAACTCTTAACAGTTCAATATTTTCCGGATGCATTTTGTAATTGATCCCCTTAAAAGGCCAGGGGTTTAGAGATGTGGTAATAGCTGTTTCGAGATTGATTATCTTAATGCGAGGATTCTGGGAATGGATTTCGTTTAGCGCATCTCCCCATACATAAGGATAATCCACAGGGCAGGGTATCTTGCCATGTTTTCTCTGCGCCAGAGTTATGTATTCTCTTGAGTCCTTGATCCATGGCTCAAATATTTGCGGAGAGCTTGTAAATGGCAGGACTTGATCGATAGCTCTCCCAGACATGAAATCACCGGTTAATAGGATTTTGGTGTTGATACTTAGCACTCCCTTTTGAGTGTGACAGTGTTAGGGATTGGGGATCAAACATTGTGCCTTGGTTCCCCCGGAGGTGATTTATGAATGCACTGACTCACCTCTGGGGTGAAACATGCATAAAAACGTCTGTTTTGAAAACCTCAGGAGATAATTCCTATTTTGATTGTGTCCGGGTTTTCCCGGAGGTGATTTATGAATGCACTGACTCACCTCTGGGGTGAAACATGCATAAAAACGTCCGTTTTGAAAACCTCAGTAGATGATTTCCAATTTGATAGTGCCCGGGTTTTTCCCTGAGGTGATTTATGAACGCACTGACTCACCTCTGGGGTGAAACATACACAAAAACGTCTAAAAACCTCAGGAGATAATTCCCATTTTGATGGTTTATAATTACTTAGAAAATATATCACTTGCGGATTTAGAGAAATTTAGAAGGATAAAAACAGGGTTGAGTGTGTGCGGGTTAGTTTCTTTCGGCTTGAAGTTTGGTGTTAATCACATCAAATAGTAATTTTCGGTTGGGAATGGCTTTGCTTTTCGATATCATTCTGGATACTGCGGAATTTGAGACCCTAAGATACCGGGCTAAACTTTCCCCAGAGTAATCAAAGAGGATCGAGCCAAGCGAAGCAAATAATAGTCTTGCTGTTGAAACTGTGTTTGCTCTGCCACGAATAAACAGTGCATCATTTTCAATCCCCACAGTTTTTATCACTGCTTGGTGCAGCCTTTCAAGGGTGATATTTTCTCTTATATGGCGAGCAATTTGTGCCCGGCAAATTAAATCTTTTTTCAAAACAGTTTTCACAAAATGGGAATCTCCGACAACCCATGATTCCGGTTTTGAGAAAAAACCTCTACTCTGGTTAGCATTACGTATTTGAGAAATGACCTGGTTATCTGCAGAATCAGACCCCTCTGAGCTAAGCATTATATTTGGTTTGTTAGGGATTTCATTTGAGCTTGGGTTGTCCTTTTTTGTGTTCTGCTTATAGATGTTGAAATGTCCGCTCCACTCATAATCACCTATATTGAATGATGTACAATACCCACTTCTTATTGGGTTGGAATGTATATAGTGAATAACCTGATTCAGTGCAATATTTTCATCTACAATTATGGAACTAAAACGGCGATAAAAAACCACACCCTTACGGTTAGTAACCCTATTGAAATGTTTTGCGTAAACAGAATTTAATCTTTGCATAAATTTGGAGATGGAGTGAAAGCTGGATTTGACCAGAAGGTGATAGTGGTCATCCATTACAGCCCAGGCGTAACATTGGAATGAAAACATTTTAAGTGAATTGTGCAGTTCTTTGAGAAAGAAATCCTTCAGTTCCTTGTTTGAAAAAATATCAACTCCGAAAACTCCCCTTGAGGTTACTTCATAAAACACTTCTGGTACAATGATTCTCGGTTTTGTCGACATAAAGTTATCCTGTGTGTGTGGGGCGCACTTAGGGGAATTGTCATGAAATCGTTTTTACAAATAGCAATAACCGGACCACCCCTTTCTAAGTCCCCTCATTTCCTCATAAAATCACCTCCGGGGTAAACACGCACACCTCCATCAGCCAAGTGGAACACAAATTGCACACTATTTTCCTCAAAAACGACAAATTTAAACCCTTTAACCTATTTCCACCTACAAGATTAGCTCAATTCTTATATTATACTCATTAACCCATAAAACTCGGTTTCACTGTAAGGAGAAAAAATGAGTGAACAAATAACGCCAATGCAAAACATAGATCTAGAAACTGATCTCTCGGGATTCTCTGTTGACCGCATCCAAAAAATTCCTGAAATCAGGTCTACGGCATACATCTTTACACACAAAAAAACAGGCGCTAAACTCATTCACCTATTTAACCAGGATCCAAACAATCTCTTCTCCGTTGCTTTTAGAACTCCTGTTGAAGACAGCACTGGTGTACCTCATATCCTGGAACACTCGGTTTTATGTGGTTCAAAAAAATTCCCATCAAAAGATCCCTTCCAGGAATTGTTGAAAGGATCACTGCAGACTTTCCTGAATGCACTGACTTATCCGGACAAAACAGTTTATCCCGTTTCTTCTCAGGTGGAAAAAGATTATTACAATCTGGTGGATGTATACTGTGATGCGGTTTTTAATCCTTTAATAACAGAGAGCACCTTTTACCAGGAAGGGTGGCATTTTGAACTGGAGGAAATTGATAAACCTGTAAGTATAAAGGGTATTGTGTACAACGAAATGAAAGGGGTTTTCTCGCAATTTTCAACCCATGTATCTAGGAAAACAATCTCCTCTCTTTTTCCTGATACCACCTATTTCCACGAAAGTGGAGGTGACCCTCAGTTCATAACAGATCTCACCTATGAGCAGTTCAGAGAATTTCACTCAAAATTCTACCACCCCTCAAACTCTTTCATATTCTTGTATGGAAATTTGCCGTCTGCTAAAACTTTGGAATTTTTGGATAGAAACTACCTTAGTGGTTTTGATCAATTAAAAATTAACTCTCGCATTAAGACTCAACCCCTGTGGAAGGAGCCTAAAGAGATCTCTTATGATGCACCTGCACCTAAGGAGGATGACGGTACTGCTACTGTTGTAGTGTCATGGATATTTGGGAACAGCACCGATCCTGTGGATTCGCTTTCTGGAAGTATTTTATCTCATTATCTCCTTGGGACAGAAAGCTCCCCGCTAAAAAGAGCACTGATTGATTCTGGGTTGGGAGAAGATATTGATGATTTTTCAGGCTTTGACGCCGAGCTGGTGCAGAGTGTATTTGCCGCCGGGCTTAGAAGAAGTAAGCCTGAAAACGGGCGAAAAATAAAGGAACTTATTTTTTCAACTCTGGAAAAAGAGGTTGAAAAAGGACTTGATAAGGAGCTTCTCGAGGGAGCGCTGCGTCAGGTAGAATTCAGTCGAAGGGAAATCGCTGGTGGATATTTTCCATATAACCTTAAGCTTGCGGATCGTTGCTACAGGTCATGGATTTATGATGGAGATCCTTTGGCTCATCTTGCTTTCGAAAAACCCCTTGAGATTATTAAAAAGCAAACTTCAGAAGGTGGGTATTTTGAAGAGCTTATAAGGAGTAGGCTTATAGAAAATCCCCATCACCTTCTCTCTGTCGTAAGAGCCTCTTCTGAAATGGGGGAAAAACTGGAGTTTCAAACTGAAAAACAGGCCAGGGAGCTTGCTGCAGATTTTAATGAAAATGAAAAAATAAGAATCAGGGATCTTACAGAAAAATTGATTGCTTTGCAGAAAACCCCCTCTCCGCCTGAAGCTGTGGAAAAAATTCCAAAACTTAAAAAGTCAGATCTACCGCGAAGCGAAAGAGTTGTTCCGGTCAAAGAAGGAACTTGTGGAGCGGTTCAGATGCTCTCGCATCCAATTTTTACATCCGGAATCGTGTACCTTGACATAGGTTTTAAGATGGACAAAATCCCCGCAGACCTTCTGCCCTTTGTTCCAATTTATTTGGAACTGATGACACGATGTGGAGCTGGGGAATACTCATACGAACAGATGTCAAGGAGAATCGCTTTGAATACCGGGGGCATTGACTCTTCTGTTACGTGTCGTACTAAAACCGGTACAGAAAATGAACTGTTTTTCGCTTCATTTTTCCATGGTAAATCTCTTGAAGTAAGATTTGAGGATATGTTGAAAATCTTTGATGACCTGTTTGTCGCTCCCGATTTATCCAATAGAAAACAGGTGAAAGATATCCTTTTTGAGCATCGTAATGGCATGGCTTCTTCTGTTATCAGTTCGGGGCACAGCTATGCCATGACAGACGCTTCTGCTGCGCTGGTTCGGTCAAAATATATTGATGAAATGCTGGGAGGAATCACTCAGTTACGCTTTGTAAACGAGTTGCTTGAAGGAGATTCTGTTGACTATGTGATTGAGGCCTGCAAAAAATTACATTACTTCATAATTAGTCGAAACGATTGCGTTTTATCCCTTACTGCACAAAACCCCGACCAGTTTTTCCCTGTTTTGGAAAAATTTACCGAAAAACTTCCTGTCCGAACTTATGAAAAAGAACCGGTCATAGAAGAAATTGGGCGTGAGGGAGAGCTTAAAGGTATAGAAATCAGTTCTGCCGTGAATTTTGCAGCCCGCGCTTGGAAAATCCCTGGCAAGGAAGCTTCAGACCTCGGAAACCTGTTTCTGCTCTCCAGAAATCTCTCAACCGGATATCTGTGGGATAAGGTGCGGGTTGAAGGGGGGGCATATGGAGGAATGGCTTCTATGTCGGTTTTTCATCCGGTGTTTGCATGTGCCTCATACAGGGATCCGAACCTGAAAAGTACACTCGAGCATTTTGAATTGGGGTTGGAGGAAGTCATAGAAGGTATTGGTCAGGACAAAGTGGATCAAAGCATAGTTGGAGCTATAGGGAAAATTGATTCACCCAGAACCCCTCATGGGCAGGGCTTTGCAGAGTCGATGAATATATTAACCGGATATTCATTGGAGTTCAGACAAAAAATCAGGAATTCTATCCTAGAGGCGACAACTGATAGTATGAGAAATGCTGCACAAAAGGTCTTAACGTCAGATTCTTGGGCCGTTACAGTACTTGGTAGCAGTGCAGCTTTCGATAACGCCTCTAAGCAGGGGGCCGAATTTGTACGGGAATCACTGATTCCTCCAAAAAAAGATTAAGACAAAGGCATACTTTTTTGATAACCGGAATCAGGCCGTAATGTCTATTGAGTTATTGTCGCCTGAATTTTCATTGCGCTGATTTCGGTTTTCTTCATTTTGTATCCGCTCCTGCTTGATCCGTTCATTTCGGGTTTGTTCCTCGCGGCGTTTTGAGCGTATTTCTGCATAGTCTCTTGAACCGGATTCGCCTATTGATCCTGTATTCATGATAACCTCACTACGTAAAAATGCGTTGATGTGCAATTTCTTAGCCTTAGAGCAGACTACATTTATATTATAGCATAGAATCCTAAAAAAAACATTAAAAACCAAGGTGTGAATTTGCTTTAAAAGTGAAATTCAGGATCTTAAGAAAACTTCACACTGAACAAACCGGCTAATTTATATTTGAAAATTACTGGTTAACGGGATATTAAGAGTGGAATAAATTAAGGAGGTGAAAATGGATAAGGAAACTCTGGCAGAAAAAGCTAATGAATACGTTAAACTGGAGCGAGACTCATACTTTAAAAGTCAAGTGGAAGGGTTACTTGAAAAGGAAGATTTTGAAGAGCTCAATGATAGATTCTATACAGATCTTGAATTTGGGACCGGAGGCTTGCGCGGTGTCATAGGGGGCGGGTATAACAGAATGAATCCGTACACTGTGAGAAGAGCTACTCAGGGACTCGCTAATTATATAAAACAAACTGTTTCTGATAAAAATGCTTCTGTTGTAATTGCTTATGATTCCAGAAATTTCTCAGATCTCTTTGCCCTCGAAGGTGCTAAGGTGCTGTGTGCAAATGGAATAAAGACCTATCTTTTTACTTCACTGAGGCCGGTTCCGGAGTTGTCTTTTGCTGTGAGAAAATTGAAGACTACAGCAGGAATTGTTGTCACCGCAAGCCACAATCCTCCAGAATACAATGGTTATAAGGTCTATTGGGATGATGGGGCTCAGGTTGTTTCGCCTCATGATGAAGGCATAATATCTGAAGTGATGGCTGTTTCCGGGCCTATTGCTGAGATCAGTAAGGAAGAGGCAATCAGTTCGGGTATGCTTGAAATGATTGATGAAAAAATCGATGGACCTTTTATCCAAATGATTAAAAACCAAGCTATTCGTCCTGACTTAATTCGCTCTATGGGGAAAGATCTTAAAGTTGTTTACACCCCCTTGCATGGATCTGGAGCTGTACCCGTCGAAACGGCTCTAAAACAGATGGGCATTGAGGTGATGTTTGTTGAAGAGCAGAAAAAGCCTGATGGAAATTTTCCTACAGTAGATTACCCAAATCCGGAAGAAGCTTCTGCACTCACACTTGCTCTCGACAAGGCAAAAAAAGTAAAAGCTGATTTAGTTATGGGGACTGATCCGGATGCTGACCGTTTGGGTATCGCTGCTCCGGAGAAAGATGACTATGTGCTCCTTACAGGTAACCAGCTTGGGGTGCTTTTAACGGATTACATTTTCAGCTCAAAAAAGGAGCTGGGTATGCTTCCTGCAAAACCTGCATTCATAACAACGATTGTTACCACTCGCCTTCAGCAGATCATTGCAGAGGAGTATGGGGCAGAATGCTATATCACCTTAACCGGGTTTAAATATATAGGGGAAAAGATAAGAGAATTTGAATCCCAGACTGATGGGCCTCAGTATATTTTCGGCGGGGAAGAGAGTTATGGTTATCTTGTGAATACTGAAGTTAGGGATAAGGACGCCGTTAGTGCTGCAACAATGACTGCTGAAATGGCACTCTATCACAGAACAAAAGGAAAAACGCTTCTCGACAGACTCAGGGAAATATGGGTGAAATATGGTTTCTTTAAGGAGGTAACCATATCCAAAACATTCAAGGGTGAATCGGGAAAAATAAAAATTGATCAGGTGATGGAGAGTTTGCGTAACAATCCACCGAAGCAGTTCGCCAATAGCAAAGTACTTACAGTTAAAGATTTCAGGGATGGCACGACTTTGAATATGGCAGAAAACAGAAAAAATGAAAATGTTAATCTGCCTTCATCAAATGTAATACAATTCACACTTGATGATCAGACTATCATTACCGTTCGTCCTTCCGGGACAGAACCAAAAATTAAATTTTATACTTCATGTTGCTCAAAACCAGGTTTGTCACTGGATGTTGCTGTAACAGAAGTAGATAAGAAGATCGAACAAATCGGTGCTGAACTTGAAAAGTTAACTATGTGAGTGCATACCTGGTGCTGAAAGTACGTCCGACTCTATCAAATGCATGAATTGGTTGCGTATTCTCAGCACCTTAAAAATCTTCTAATTACCTGGCATACCAAATATCTGGCCAGATTTGTCCTCTTGCTTTGCCAAAGTGGAGTGAAGTATAACCTCTGGATGACTTTTTACCATGATGCTAATCCAGTCAAAACAATTTTGTTCCCTTTGGATTACAGGTGAACACTAGTGTTTTTGATTCAAAATATTACCCCTGAGATGATTTTTCACCGGAACATTTTACATCACGAATTCAGTTAAATTACCACTAAATCACCTCAGGGGTAGAAAAAACCACTAAATCACCTCAGGGGTAGAAACCACTAAATCACCTCAGGGGTAGAAACCACTAAATCACCTCAGGGGTAGAAAAAACCACTAAATCACCTCTGGGGTAGAAAAAACCACTAAATCACCTCTGGGGTAGAAAAAACCACTAAATCACCTCTGGGGTAGAAAACCACTAAATCACCTCAGGGGTGAAAACCACTAAATCACCTCTGGGGTAGAAAAACCACTAAATCACCTCTGGGTAGAAAAACCAC
>LDWW01000034.1 GCA_001045525.1 Chitinispirillum alkaliphilum
GTAGTGAGTAAGTGTAAGAATATTCTGGGCGCATGCCGAGGACAGTTCGGCCAGGCTCACTGTAAACTTACCGGTTCTCCTTCAGGCTTCCCGATTGAAATCGGGATTCCTCCTCGGTGCCTCGTTTGTAGGGCTTCGCGAAGACGCTCCGCCCTTTGAGGTCACTGGCACTTAAGAAAGTGCCACCTTACGTCCCCCCTTGCGCGGTTTACCCGGGCGGTATGTTTTGGCAAAACCCTTCTTTTGTGTTTTAAACTACACTCTTAACATTAGCTAAGGTTTTACATATGATCTTTCACTCTAAAGGGCTACAATATCGCTTACCTTGACGCCTGCAGTGAGATCATTGTCGAAGTGTACGACCGCATTGAATGGGTAACGGAAGATCCCGATGAGGTCCTCCGAAGAGGGAGCTGCAGCGAGGGAAAGGCTTTTCCCATCCATATTTTCCTGCTTGAAATTATGTATTCTATTCCTCACTGCCCGGTAAAATCCTAAATCCGGTGACTTCTGTGTTGACATGCCAGTCTCTGAAATAAATCATTCAGCTTAATTCAATTTTTCCCGTGTGCTCAGTCAATTGCCGGACAAAGAATTATCTGTGAATTGATTCGATCCATGACCTTGCAATCGGCTCATCATCGAGTTTATAATTCCTGAATTCAATACCGGTCAATAAACCCGTTATTGAAGAGACCCAGTCTATCGCTTCTATGTTGCTTACCAGTGCAATCCGTTCAATATCTTTTTTGTGGTCGATGGCAAAACTGAGCCGATCCAGTATGGCAGAAAGCTCAGGGTAAGCTAATTCGGGAAGTTTAACAAACACCCGTATCTTTCCATGCTTTTTTATCACTTCCCTGAGTTCATTAAGCACCTCTAAATTTTCCTCCTTGGAAAACTTTCCGCTTGCTTCGTATGCCTGTATTGAGTCGTGACTCCAGTCCAGTTTTTTTATCATTATCATTCCCCGGTTATGTTTGATACAGCTCAACGATTCTTTTAATTTTTATACCGTGCATCAAGTATGCCAAAATTTCAAAGCGGAATGCCAGTCCCTCTTTTTACTGGAAACATATTTGCCTATACATCAGATAGGATGTCTACCCGAAAAAGGAATATTAATGAAAAGGGAAAAACTAATCCTCGGAATCGTACTCTTTATCTTAGGTTTTTTGGGCATACTGTCCCTTTTAACCATGGACATTCAAGTGCCCCGGGAAATGCTTGAACAATTTACTGCAGCCCAGATCAGACTGATTATTTTGCTCAACCCCACTATACTTTTAATTGTCGCCATACTTGTGGGGGTCATTCTGCACGAAAAAGTTTCTCTGGAGCTGCCTGTCATAAAAGGAATTATCAGGGGAGAAAAGAATCTGCCGATAAAGCCGATTGTGCAATACGGCATTACTGGCGGAATCATTACAGGAGTACTGCTTTTGCTCACAGGCGCCCTTTACTCTTCTCTGATCCCAATGGAATTCGCACAACTGGATGAGATACCACAACCCCTCCTTGCCAGATTGCTGTATGGTGGAATCACTGAAGAGATACTGATGCGGTTTGGTCTGATGACTCTCATCGTATGGACAGTCTCCAAAATTTCCAGGAGGTTAGATTCTTGGATATACTGGGCCGGCATCCTGACCTCTGCACTTCTTTTTGCAATCGGCCACTTTCCCATTGTTTTTCAAACCGTTGAAAATCCATCCAACATACTTTTGAGCTATATAGTGATTGGAAACTCAGCAGGCGGTGTGATTTTCGGGTGGTTGTACTGGAAAAGGGGGCTTGAAGCTGCAATTATCGCTCACATGTTTGCCCATCTGGTGATGGTAATCGGTGAGGCAGTTATGTGAGTAATGACTGGCGCCTGGGATAATTTAGCAAACAGACCGACAGATCTCCATTAAACCAAGTAAGTAAAGGGTTGTGGTTACATATGAACACCGCAAGCAGATATGACCAGTTTGCACCACTCTATGAATATGGTGAACGAATGCTTGAAATCTACCTCAGAAACAAGAGAAAATTGTTACATAAACTGATAAAAGAGAACAGGATTCTTGAGGTTGGAATCGGCAGCGGAAGGAGTATCAGCTATTACAAAGCCGGTACCAATCTCTTTGCCGGTGATCTGAGCAGAAAAATGATGCACTACGCTGTCAGGCGTTCTCTTTCCAGAGCAATCTTTTCAAAATTCTGCTCTTTTGATATTGAAAAACTCCCCTATAAAGATTCCACATTTCCCGCAGTTGTTTCTTCACTGGTATTTTGTACAGTCAATGACCCCCTTAAAGGTCTGCAGGAGATCCGGCGTGTGCTTGAACCCACAGGCAGTCTCTATATGCTTGAGCATGTAAAGCCTCAGTCAAAGGCAGCGCAAATTGTTTTTGATGCACTGAATCCGCTCTCTGTCTCTCTTATAGGTGATCACCTTACCCGAAACACATCTGAGCTGGTTAAAGATGCAGGGTTTCGTACAGTTGAAGAGTATAGCTTTGCTTTGGGGGTGTTCAGGATAGTGGTTGCTTCAAAGAAATGATCCGGCAACTGCAATCCATAGAATGTAACATTTCCCCCAAATACTGTTTTTTTGGGTTTGTGAACCAATGGTTATTAAGATTTGAAAAAGTCAGTTAACATACCTGTGTTTCGCTGGGTAGCAATGGGCGGGTGTTTAGGTGAACCTAAGACCGAGTTGTAAACGTGTGATTTTCTCCCCAAACAGGGTGGATATCGTAAACTGAGAAACTTCATGCTTATCCATGATCCAACTGTGCGCGTTTGCCAGCGCTATACAGAACGTTTCATTAAACCAAGAGACCCGATGATTCACCGCACCACCACCCGATCGCTTCCAGACCTTCCAAATGTTTCCGGTGCATACATCTCTTCTGCTTTTGCCGGTGGAACAACAAACTCTCCGGGAGTGGTGGCCAATGCATAGTACACGTAATTGTAAACACCGCCATAGAGCAGGGTTGAAAACGCCTCAGCCCGCTCATCACGCAGGTTCTGATGCTCAAACCAGCGTCCCGACCACCAGCTTCCGATTCGGTTCGATGAATCCCGCGGAAGAGTACCTGTTACTGCAAGCGCCGGATTAAGTGGTTCAAGGCCTGCGGGTATCGGGTCAACAAGCGCTACATGATATCTGCGCCCCTGTGCAACCATTTGTACCGTTACCTTTACGCGTGCTCCAGCCCTGATCACCCATGTACCATCCTCCATCTGTTCCACATCATCCTCATTATCCACACCCTCATAATGCCTCTCTACACTGAAACCGTGATCAGCAGGGGCAATTGTGAAGCTCCTGGGTGCATAGTTCATACCTACTCTGTAATAGAGGCGGCCAGTGCCATCCTTCTGAAGAATAAGATTCTGAGCTGTGTCCGTGTCTGCCAGAAAGTGCATGGGAACAGTAATCTGATGAGTTTCGGTGGTTCGTCCTTCAAAGGAGTGGTCACCCGCATACTGGGATCCAAGCCAGGCACGTGCTACAAAGTCTGGTGTCTGGGATTCATAGTTCCTGAAGTAGGAGTCCAGAGCAAGGAGCACAAAACAGTTCTCAGAAGTATTTCTCCATCGCCCTGCTCTTCTGTGTGCAAGCAATCCTCTGACAAGTTTAACGATCAGATCCGATTCCGGTTGCACCTCCATCAATGCCTCCAGTACGATGGCATCGGCGCGCCGTGAAGAGTGAAACACAAGATGATGATCATCGCCACTGAAAAACGAACGGTTAAACTGCGCAGTGGATGCAGTTTCGTGGACATGATTATTGAGATGTCTAATGATCTCCTTTACTTCGTCAGACTCGGGAGATCCGGAAAGAGCATACAAAAGCCAGCCCAGAGATTCAATGCTCCACTGTTCCAGAGGTGTGTCTTTTAGAAGAGTGCGCGCTTTGTTTTCATCGAAATCACCACCCAGAGCACGCACATACAGTGAAAATGCAAGAATGGTTCTTCGCGCGGATTGGGAGTAGTAACCGGGAATATTGCGCCTAATATTACTCAAGTAAGAATTAGTCAACTCAATACTTCTCTCCGAAACCTCATACCCTTCATTGTGAGCCCGTGTGAGGGCGTGTATTGCATGAAGTGATGTGAAAAGGTTTGCGCTCTGTCCAGGCCAGAAAGCAAACCCGCCATTGTTTCGGTTCTGACGACGTGTAAGATCCCAAATATCAGATTGTATTCTTCTTTTAATCTGCTCTGGGGTTGGTATATCAGGTACATTGAATGCATGGAGCACATCATCTAATGCGGTGGTTGCGATGATGCGTGATGCCAGAAGTTCCGAACTGGCGAACGGGTAGTTGTATAAGTAGACAAATGCATCTGTAAGAGCCTGAAGAGCGGTTGAGGACTTGGAGACCTGCACACCCCCAAACTGTGGCCATATTTCATCCGGACGTCTTATGAGGTAAAATACCGCATTGGTATCAATTGTACCATAGGTTGCAAATGATTCCGTTGTTGCGGGTGTCCACACAGGGAGTTCAAATGATACCGCATCGGAAAAACCATCTGCTGTTGTTGCCACGACCTGGAACCGTGCAGTGCCGGCAGCAACAGTTGCAGCCGGAAAATGTACTGCAGCCCGGTCCTCAGCAGGAATAGACACTCTGTAACCCTGTTTCTTCAGATCTGCATTTTGACCTCTGATGACAACATCAACGGTGAGTGTATCATCTGTTTGATTTTGCAGCACCACCGGCAGCTCAAAGTGATCACCAAAATTGAGAAATCGCGGTGGGCTTGGCCGCATTGTAAGAGGAAGGCGAGCGGTTAAGCTGTTCTCAGCTGTTCCGAAACGTTTTGGACCATCAGCTGCTACAACCATTATCCGATACCGCGTTACATTGTCCGGGAGTTTTATAATCGGGGTGAACTCACCGCTGCTGTTTGTACGCCCATTGGGAATGAATGCTGCCAGGGGGCTGAAATCTGAGCGAAAATCAGGGGCACTTACACTTAGTGCACTTCTCGTTTGCAGACCAAAACCACTGCCAAAACCACGAAGATCAAAAATATTTTCAATGAATGCAAGCCTTATAAAAGTACGGTTGTGAAAACTGCTCACCAAGGCTGGTTTCTCATTGTAGAAAAGATCAACAGGATTTCTTAATTCATAGTTCGAGAGCGCGAGCACCGCTTCATCCACCACAATCAACGTAACTTCCGCATCCGGTACCGCGTTACCCTGCCAATCTTTAACTACGACCCTGACCTCTGTACTGTCACCAGGCTGTAAATATTTTTGCTTAGGTTCTACGCTTACCTGAAGGGAACGATGTGTTGGTGGGACAGGCAGATTGATTGTACCATTTGCCAGCGCCGGGGCTTTGGGAACTGAATCAATTGTAACCGTTTCCGGTAAACACCTGTCTACCATACCTGACAGATGAACTTCAACATGAATGTTTGGCGTGTAAGCATCTTTAATAGGTATGGATATCTCCTTAACAGTTGAGTCCATCGAAAATGGCAAGTGCTCCTCAACACCAAATCGCTTTAGTATAACAGCACCCGTTGACGACCCAAAAGGCGCCTGGATCAGAAGAACAGCAGTGTCCCCGGGAGTGTAGCTGTCTTTATCCGGAACAATTGTTACTGTTTGAGTTCTGACTCTTCGGGAAGTTTGTGTGCATAGGGGCGATTCTGCACGCCTGATTGACCAGATCCACGTTCTGACCGAGGAGTAGTTCTGTCTGCCTTTTTCATCTGTTAATATTGCTGAGATTTTCCACAGTCCACTCTGTTAAGGTGTAAATTGCCAGGTTGATTCTTCTGCTGTTGACATCAGATCTGCTTGATAGTATTCCGGCTCAAAATCAGATCCCTGGGTACTGTCAAGCCTGCTTTTGATTCGCTCTGCCCTGATAGTGACCGGGATATCTCTAATGAGTTTGCTATTAACATCTGCAACAACCCAATGGACAGAGGCCTCTTTACCCGGATCATTAAACAGCCTGTCTGTTTTTAAACCAACATAATACTTAGCAGGGTGAACCAGTGCAGTCGCGTCAGATGAAATCCTCTGTCCATTGAAATCGAGCATTGTTGCACTGAAATTAAGATTGACCGGTCTGAAACCGGGAAACCCGGAAAGTTTTGCTTTAACAGTGTGCATGCCGGACACATCAGAAACACCAGAAAATTCTTCCCGCACATTTGATTGTATCCGGTTAGAACAACTGTCCCTGTCCCAAAAAGGCAAGATCTCACCGAACCTGTACTGATTCAAATTGGAAGGCCTGAAAAATGCATTTTCTGTTCTGAGAATCCAGTTTACTTCACTGCCGGCCATGGAACCACCTGCATAGTACTTACCTGTCATAGTTGCACTCAGCTCTTCTTCTGCAAAGTGAGGACCTGCGCTTAGCTCTGTGTGTGCCTCAAACTCCGGAGTTCTGAACTCCTGGATACTGAATCTATGGGTATGAGAGTGCTCTCCAATTTCCATCACGATTCGTGCCTGCCCAAGATTACATTCTGAAGGTATCGGGAAACTGAGATCAAAGCCACCACTCGGTGACAGGAGTGCTTTCCCGGAAGCAATCTCATTATCTCTTGGGTCGTTAACACTGAAGCTTAGTGTTGAATCACTATCAAGATACTCCAAATCTCCCCCAACCTGCTGTGCTATTTTGCGCACCCATCCTTTTACATAAACAGTGTCCTCCGGTCGGTAAATACCCCTGACATCAAGAACATGGAACAGTGCCTCATCCTCAGTTGATTGTCGTCCAACTTTCATAGGTAATAAAGCACGGTCATCCTTTTTCTTTACAACAATGTGTCCGGTAGCCGAATCGGGTAAACTGACAACAGCCATTCCATGGTCATCCGTTACCCCTTTATTTAAACCGGCAAATACCTCAAGACCAGAAAGTGGGTTACCTTCATCGAGTGATGTTGCCATAACATAGAGGAACTCCTGATCAGTCCAGGCATCTACTCCGATGTTGGTGGCCTGCAGCCAGGCAATTCTCTTCGGCAAATCTGAATGCGGTTCAATACCCTGCATGAACTCCACTGGTGTTGCAAACACGAACAGGTGCCCTGTGCCCTGCGGAAGATAGTCTGAAAGGTCAATGCTCGAATCTATTGTTTCATTAAGTTCACCTGTTATGCGTATAGTATCGTCAATTACAACATCACCAGGCACCCTAGCCATCCATTCATCTTTTCTCAAATCTATACTACTGTAAAATGGCCAGTGTTCCGGCTGCATGCGCCATACTCTCATTGCGACTTTTCTATAATTGACAGTACTAATACTAACAGTGGGTGGGGCAATCGGATCTACAATCTGTATTCCTGAGGTTACCACAAAACGTGGTGCCAGATTTCCAACATCTACTGTAAAGAGATTGTCTCCGGTCAGATTCTGACCAAACTCATCCATTATCTCTCTTGAAAATTCAACCGTATATTCTGTATTGGGCTGGGTATTACCACCTATTATTATTGAACGTGCAGAGAATATTGAGGGCCTTATTGATAAGCTCTCGATTTCAGGTGTAATCTTTACCATTGAGGGATCAAAGTGCACAGTATCAATTAGATTGTTGGTGTCAAAAGACCAATTATGCCGTGGCGTCCGTCTTCCCTCCGGAAAACGTTCTATCACAAGGGGTTCATACGTTCTGAAGGAAAACGACTGAGTTCGATCTGTTGGAATCGGCCCCTCAAGTGAACCCGCACCACTTTTCAGTCTGACTACAATAGTGCTTGAAAGGGGCAGGTTCTGTTCGGGAATGAGAAGAACCCAATAGTTTTCTCCGGCTTTATCAGCCATGGAGGAGATGGTATATTTATATTCATCTGAAAGCTCTCCAATTTCTCCCGGGCGAAAATCTAAAAGCGTATCGTTTGCCTCAATTTCTATTTTTTCGGCTATGCTTTGAGGATCTATTGGTTGATCAAAGGCGATAAAGACCGGTACATCAGCTCTTTTATTGTGCCCCACTGGATACCGGCCTGTCATTCTCAAAGGCGAAGTAGAGAAGTTAAAATTCCGCTGCCCACCTATCTTTTTACCGCATGTCGAAGAGAGGTTTTCATCTACAGTCAATGTATAGTGAGTAGCCTGGGGAAGGTTTTTTGCATAGGGCTCGAATATAATTGTACTTGTTCCCACCCATCTCCATGCCCCTTCAGGTTGTGGATAAAGAGAAACTGGCAGATGATCAGTGATATTATCTATTGATGTTATCTCTACCACAGGGGCACTGAATGTAACGCTTACATGTGAAACCAGATGTCTAACACGGCCTTGAGGCACTACTCTCAGAACGGTTAAGGAGTCGTTCTCAGTGCCCCTGATTTCGTTTATCTCCGGAGGAGTTAAATCCTTCTCGGATGGGAATTCACTCTTTATGACTTCACCGGTGCGGGGAATGGGTTCGGTTTTTCTGCGAACAGAAAAGGTCTCGGTCTCCGGTTCCGGCATCGGTTGAAACAGTACAGAGTGTGTTTTCATTTCAGAATCGCTCAACTCAACTATTTCCCGGTCTGCCTGAACAGAGCTTTTATACTCCGTTTCAATCTCATGGACTTCTATAATTAAAGAAGAGGTGTCTGAACTATAGGCTGTAGCGGTAAAAAGTAACTGCACAGTAAAAAAAGTCAATATACTTGCAACAAACATCCGTATCAAATGCATTGGATTTTCCTCTGTTGAGGTGAAGATCAGTGTATGAGGAAGTTAAATTATTGATCTTGGCATTGTCAATCTATGATGGAGCGCTCCGGAAGGGAATTCTCGGCAGCAAGGTTCCGGTCTACTAATTCCGCTTCTTCAGCACTTAGCAATCGTAATTTGCAGCAGCAATACTCTCAGGAATTAATCTTTTTTTTCTTTAGCCCTGAAGGGGGCGTGATATTACAGCCCTGGGTCGAGTGAGCGTGTGGACCTGGAGCCCTGAAGGGGCGAGATACTCTGAGGTGGATTTGCCGTAATATAAAGAGAGTGGGCAGGTGAGCTGAAGAGATTTATTAACAAAATTCTACGCTGACACTGCATATTTGGGCGCTGGCCTTTACAATTATATGCACTGGCACTGGTCGGTTAGGGCGCTGGATGTACAAAATTCGACGCTGGCACTGCATATTTGGGCGCTGGCCTTACAATTATATGCGCTGGCACTGGTCGGTCAGGGCGCTGGCCTAACAATTATGTGCGCTGGCATTGGTCGGTCTGGGCGCTGGATGTGCAAAATTTGGCGCTGGCCTTACAATTATATGCGCTGGCACTGGTCGGTCAGAGCGCTGAATGTGCAAAATTCGACGCTGGCACTGCATATTTGGGCGCTGGCACTGGTCGGTCAGGGCGCTGGATGTACAAATTCGGCGCTGGCACTGCAAATTTAGGCGCTGGCCTTACAATTATTTGCGCTGGCACTGGTCGGTCTGGGCGCTGGATGTACAAAATTCGACGCTGGCACTGCATATTCTGGCGCTGGCCTTATAATTTTATGCGCTGGCACTGGTCAGTCTGGGCGCTGGATGTAAAAAATTCGGCGCTGGACCTGCATATTTTGGCGCTGGCCTTACAATTATATTGACCTGATGTTTTTTATTTCCTTACCTGGGGTTACGCCGGGCTACAGATATGTCGCTCCTGCAGAGCTGGGGAAAATGAGTAGGATGGATTTGCCGTAATTTTGTGTTTAAACCACCCGGGGCTGCGCCAGCGGACTGACTTACCCCGGGCTATAATAGGTTCGCGCCTTCAGCGCTCCAAAAGGGAATTCTCGGCAGCAAGGTTCAGGTCTACTAATTCCGCGTCTTCAGCACTTCGCATTCGTAATTTGTAGCAGCAATACTCTCAGGAATTAATCTTTTTTTTTCTTTAGCCCTGAAGGGGCGTGAGCGCGACGGCAACCCTCCCTGGACCACTGACCGCACTTTTGTTGCTGGCCCAAAGGGCGAAATCGGCTACAGGGTATAATGTCGTAAGGCATTCCTTTTGCAGCATGGATATTCTACACCTGGGGTTATTCTCACTCCGGCACTTGGAGCAGCTTTTATGTTTGCTAAGCACGGTGATAGTGGTAATTAACGCACGACTGCTGAGATTTGGGTAAGAGTTAAAACAATAGAGAGGAGATACACTTATGTGGCATGAACATATGAGATGGGGATGGGGTGGTTTTGTAATGATGGTACTGTGGATAGTGCTGATCGCGGCTATAATATACTGGGTTATCCGGGCAGCTCAAAGAGGTGGCGCTCAGGGTTCGGGACAGGAGTCCGCTATTGACATTCTTAAGAAACGGTATGCACGCGGGGAAATTTCGAAAGAGGAGTTTGAGGATAGGAAGAGAGACTTGTAGTGAAGTTTGTTTTTAGATATCGATTATTATGGCATAGTATTTGTTCCTCCTCTGATGGCCCTAAAACAACCAAATCCGCATAAAAGGCCTGGAGGGCCTTAATAATTGTAGTAATAGATATCCCATAATTCCATATTCCCAGGAGGGGAATCATTTGCAGTTTTTTTGAATAATGTTTCCCCTACAGGGAACAATGAAACATCTTTACCATTATCAACAATAATGTAAGCGCTACACGCTTAGCTTAACAATTTCAAAGGGTTTACAATTCATGCGACAGTCCTCAGAGCAACACCACATCATAGCCTAACAGATTCCAATGCAGAATCTCTCATTTGATAAGCCGTGATCCATGTACTATTGCCACAACCTCTATGGAAGTTTTACTGAGTCTGTAAATAATTCTGTAACTTCCGTATATTCTTTCTCTGAGTTCATTAACGCCATATTCAGGAACGATTCGACCTATTTCAGGATTTTGTGATGTTTCCTCTATTTTATTTATAATACCTCTGGCAAAAATTGATGCATAACGGGGTGAATCTTTAGAAATAAATTCACAAATATCCTCAAGATTATGTGCCGCACAGGGAGACCATCTTATTTTTTTAACCATTTTGCCAATCTGTTCTCCACCTCTTCATGGGCGATACCTTTTCCTTCATCAAGCTCCTTAAGACCATTATCAACAACAAGCTTGAAATAAAGCTCCTCCATGATATCTTCCACAGAAGAGTCATCCGGGAGGCTTTGAAGTAACCTGATTGCATTTTCACGAACACTGGCCATAATCTCTCCTTTCCTTACGTTAATATACACCGTGAATTACGTTTAAGGCACTTACAAATTAAATGCTCTTGATCAGGCAATTGCCAGATCTATGCATTTTGCCCATTCCAACTATTCCAGACAGCATTATCTGTAACAGAACAAAAAACAGAACATCATAAGAAGATAACCTTCAGGGACGAGTATATCACATTGTTAGAAAAGTTTGAAATCAAAAATGCAGTTTTTTTGAATAATGTTTCCCCTACAGGGAACACAAAACATCTTATTAACCATTATCAACAATAATGTAAGCGCTACACGCTTAGCTTAACACGGCTTTATACAATTCATCCGACAGTATCTTTTTTTATTGTAAAATCCTTTCGAAAGAGGAGTTTGAGGTGAGGAAAAAAGATTTGCTGTAGTGAAGTGTGCTTTGAGACATCGATTTACTATGGCTAGTATTTGCGCCTCCTCTGATGACCCTAAAACAACTAAATCCGCTAAAGCCTGTAGGGCTTTAATAATTGTAGTAGTAGATATCCCATGATTCCATCCCTCCAAAAGCGGGTATCGCCATGGGGATCATGATATCGCCTCTTCCGGTGGAGGTAGGATAGGCAGCAGAGCCAGTATGGTCGTGGCAGAAGTCATAAGTCCGGGCCTTACTGCGCGAAAAACCGCACTCACTGCAGGCAAATTGCCCCCCACTGCATCAAAAGTGATACCCACTGCACCAATTTCCCTTGTCACTGCACCAAATATCGCACCCACTGCAGGTAAATTGCCCCCCCACTGCATCAAAAGTGGCACCCACTGCACCAATTTTCCTTGTCACTGCGCGAAATATCGCACCCACTGCAGGTAAATTGACCCCCCACTGCATCAAAAGTGACACCCACTGCACCAATTTTCCTTGTCACTGCACGAAATATCGCACCCACTGCAGGTAAATTGACCCTCCACTGCATCAAAAGTGATACCCACTGCACCAATTTTCCTTGACACTGCGCGAAAAATCGCACCCACTGCAGGTAAATTGACCCTCCACTGCACTAAAAGTGATACCCACTGCACCAATTTTCCTTGTCAATGCACCCAAAGTGGTACCCACTGCAACGAATTCCCTTGATTTCTCTATAAATAGACCGGAGGTAACTTGCGGCATGAACATATGAGATGGGGAGTCTTCTAATGACATTCTTAGGTACTATGGGCTACTTTTTTTGGGTAACCTATTCTGTGATATCAATTGCCTCAGCAGAACCTTTGTCAGGACATTCCCGTTCGATTTGAATAGTTGAAAAATAGACGTTGTATTCGTCTTTAAGCAGCTTATGTACATCGTTTTGAATACGCTGCCCTTGTTGATAGTCATCCACCAGAATATGTGCCATAAACACATACATGCTTGAGGTCAGACTCCATAGATGTATATGGTGAACACCTTTTGTGCCTTTCACAGCCATGATCTTATCGATAATCTGTGTTAAGTCCAATTCCTCCGGCACATTTTCCATCAATACCGATACGGTTCTCTTAAGCATACGGATTGACATCCAGAACAGTGTCAGAGCAAATCCTATGGCAAGTATGGGGTCAATTCTTATGAAACCAGTAAAGTAAATTACCACCGCTGATACAATAATAAAAAAGCTCCCTAAGAACGTCTGAATTACGTGCAGAAACGCACCCTTTACATTTAAGCTAATCTTCTGTTCCCGGTATAAAAGCTTTATAGCGATAGTCTCTGTAATTATTGCTCCTGCAGCAGCAATCAACATCGGGCCAGCAGGTGGTGCTATTGGTGAAATCAAGCGATATATACCCGTCCCAACTACAATGACAGCCATCAAAAGCAGTAAAAGCCCATTGAACAGCGCCCCGATTATCTCTGCACGGTAACGGGAGAAAGTTTGCCTTGGTGTTGCTTCCCCTTTCTGAGAGATGAAAGCGGCGATTAAAGATAACACAACACCACCTACGGTTGAAAGACTATGTAAGGCATCGGCAATAACAGCAATAGAACCAGTCCAAAGCCCTATAATAATTTCAAAGATAAAATAAACAGCCTGAAGCCACGCCACTATCTTCAAGCTCCTGCTGACGTTACTACCCGAGGGGTGGTAATGCTCCATCTCTTTTCCCTTCAGATCCTATTGATTTCTTTGTTCATTTTTTCTTTAGAAATCGAAACTCCACTTCCATATTCTTTCATTATACTCAGAGCAATATATATGCCATGGCTTTGCAGTTTTTTTGAATAATGTTTCCCCTACAGGGAACACGAAAACATCTTATTAACCATTATCAACAGTAATGTAAGCGCTACACGCTTAGCTTAACAATTTCAAACAGTTTTATACAATTCATCCGACAGTATCTTTTCTTAATGTAAAATCCTTTCGAAAGAGGAGTTTGAGGTGAGGAAAAAAGATTCGCAGTAGTGAAGTGTGCTTTGAGATATCGATTATTATGGCATAGTATTTGCGCTTCCTCTGATGACCCTAAAACAACCAAATCCACTTAAAGGCCTGTAGGGCCTTAATAATTGTAGTAGATATCCCATAATTCCATATTCCCTGGAGGGGAATCATTCATGAAACCAGGTGTTTATACACAGTTGTATGTTCAGATTGTTTTTGCGGTAAAAAACAGGCAGTGTTTTTTACGAAACAAAGAGCGCAATGAAGAAATTTTCAGGTATATCAGCGGAACTGTCAGTGCTCTTAAAAATAAATCAATTATCGTTAATGGTGCTGAGGATCATGTTCACATATTCTTAGGTTTACATCATACGGTAAGTATCTCAGAGTTAGCTGGGACAATCAAAAAAAGTTCATCATCATACATAAACGACAGAGGGTGGTTTTATGGGAAATTTTCCTGGCAGAATGGATATGGCGCGTTTACCTATAGCCGCTCTCATTTAGAAAGAGTGTATAGGTACATTCAAAACCAGGGGGAACATCATAAAAAGATAACCTTCAGGGACGAGTATATCACATTATTAGAAAAGTTTGAAATCGAATATGATGAAAAGTATTTGTTTACTTTTTTCTGACCGTAAATGCAGTTTTTTTGAATAATGTTTCCCCTACTGGGAACACGAAAACATCTTCTTTACAATTATCAACAATAATGTAAGCGCTACACGCTTAGCTTAACAATTTCAAACTGTTTCATACAATTCATCCGACAGTATCTTTTTTAATTGTAAATTCCTTTCCAATATTTTTTTATTTATACACATAATTGAGCACTCATTATAACTGGTTAATTTTCCGTCCCCCAGGTCCCGCCCCACACAACCACACACAATTGTGCGGGACACCCGGGAACAGATTAAAAAACCTCCAACATCTATCAGTCAACGGTATTCGTATCCACTTCAACTTCCTTCATTTTCATCTCCTTCACTACCTCCCTTTCCCTCAGCCAGCTGTACATAACCGGCGACAGGAATATGGTCGCAATAGCCATGAACATTCCTCCAAAGGCGGGTATTGCCATGGGTATCATGATATCACTCCCCCTTCCGGTGGAGGTAAGGATAGGCAGCAGAGCCAGTATGGTAGTGGCAGAAGTCATGAGTGCGGGCCTTACTCTTTTTGCCGCTCCTTCCAAGACACGTTTCCGTACCTCCTCTATGCACCCTGCCTTGCTTTCTGAAAACTGCTGGTCCAGATAGGTACACATCACCACACCATCATCGGTGGCAATTCCAAACAAGGCCAGAAATCCCACCCAGATTGCAACACTCAGATTAATGGTTTGCATACTGAAGAGCTGGCGGACATTGGTACCCAGAAATGAGAAATCCATAAACCAAGGCTGTCCCCACAACCAGATGAGAATAAAGCCTCCGGACCAGGCAATAATAATTCCAAGGAATACCAGAAACGTTGTGGAAACACGCTTGAACTGCAGATAAAGAATCAAAAAGATAAGAGTCAGGGCAAGCGGCAGCACCACCATAAGAGTTCTTTCCGAACGCACCTGGTTTTCATAACTTCCGGCAAAGTGATACGAGACACCTGCTGGAATTTCTAAAGTCCCGTCATCGACTTTACTCTGAAGATAATCACTGGCAGCATTTACCACTCCCACCTCTGCATGGCCGGGCCTTCTGTCAAAGAGTACATAACCTGTAAGAAAGGTATCTTCTCCCCTTATCATATCCGGTCCCCGGCGGTAAACAAATTGCCCCAACTGTCCAAGAGGAATCTGTCCGCCTACAGGTGAAGACACCAGTATCCTTTCCATCGATTCGGGATCCCCGCGCAGCTCCCTTGGATAACGCACTCTCACACCATACCGTTCTCTTCCCTCTATAGTGGATGTAATAGTGCGGCCCCCGACTGCTATTTCAATCACTTCCTGAACCTCGGCTATGGAAAGTCCATGTCTGGCAATTGCCTCTCTGTCGATTTCAAATTCCAGATATGGTTTACCGATAATTCTGTCTGCCAGCACTGCAGCAGGCTGAACTGATGGAACCTCTTTGAGAAGGGTTTCTATCTGGGCTGCGGTCTTTTCTATAGACTCCAGATCCGGCCCGTTTATCTTTACCCCCATGGGTGCCCGCATTCCACTCTGAAGCATGACAACCCGCGCAGCAATAGGCTGAAGAAACGGTGCCCCTGTAACACCGGGAAGCGAAGCAGCCTGTGAAATAGCATCCCAGATATCATCCATGGTCTCTATTTCGGGACGCCATTGTCTGTAGGGCCTACCACGGGAATGTTCTATCAGATCCCCGTTTTCATCCCGCAGAAATTCTCCCTGTCTTCTGTCATATCTGAAATTCACTCTTCTTCCCGACTCATCGGTTTTGTACTCGGGTTTAATGTTTATCACTGTTTCAAACATGGACATTGGAGCTGGATCGAGCGGACTCTCTGCTCTTCCTGCCTTACCCACCACAGACTCAACTTCGGGAATCTGACGGATTGCCACGTTCTGAATGCTCATTATGTCAACAGCAGCTCCCTGTGAACCATGTGCCATAATGGTGGGCATGTAAAGAAATGATCCCTCATCCAGTGGCGGCATAAACTCTTTACCCAAACCTGGCAGAGCATGAGACAGTGCCACAACAGGAGATGTCTGCTTTACAAAGCCGGGCAGAAAAAAGAACACTCTGGAAAATCCCAGCCATATGGATAAACCGGTAAGCAGAATAAGAAAAACCGGGATAAGAAAAGCGATTTTCTTTTTCAGCAGACGACTAAGGATACTGACATACTTTCTCTCCAGCAAACGGAAAAAAGAGAGGATACCACCGGCTGCAATCGCCACAAAGAGAAGGTTTATGAAAGTCGATCTCTGAGCACCAAGTGGAAGCCACTCAGAGGTAAGCAGTAAACCCACAATGATTACAAAGAGCGCATTGACAATCCGAGGGACCCATTTCAGTACCTTCTTGGAAGCGAATTCTTCCAGCAGCATTTTGATACCGAATGTAATAACGATAAAGCCTGCCCACCAGGCAAAAGCGGCTGAAACATACACACCTGTAAGTGCCAGAATTGAAGCTATGATCACTTTCAGTTTTACCGAAGAGATCGGCTTTCTGTTTTTGAACATAATGTGTGCCACAGCCGGCAGAATGGTCAGGGCCACTATAATTGAAGCAATCAGGGCAAATGTTTTGGTAAAAGCCAGAGGTCTGAAAAGTTTTCCTTCAGCAGCTACCATTGTGAATACTGGCAGAAAACTTATAACCGTAGTACTGACAGCTGTCAATATGGCTCCACCGACTTCAGATGCTGCCCTGTAAATAACATCGAGTGTTTTCTCCCCCTTTTTTGCCTTTTCCAAATGCTTGAGCATGTTTTCTGTTAAGATAATACCCATGTCCACTATGGTACCGATGGAAATGGCTATACCGGAGAGGGAGACGATATTGGCATCTATACCGAAATATCTCATTCCGATAAAACTCATCAGTACAGCAATCGGAAGCATACCGGATATCAACATCGAACTTCCAAGGTGATTAACCATTACCACAATAACCAGAATGGTGATCAGTATCTGGAGATAGATTGCTTCATTGAGGGTGCCAAGAGTCTCATTGATCAACTCTGTTCTGTCGTAAAAAGGAACTATAGTCACCCTCGATTCTGTGCCGTCCTCCAGCGTTTTGGTTGGAAGCCCTGCGGAGACGATCGCAATCTGATCTTTGACATTATTGATCACCTGCAAGGGGTTTTCGCCATAGCGGGCAACCACAACTCCTCCCACAGCCTCTACTCCCTCTTTATCGAGAACTCCGGTTCTGATCGCAGGTCCCTGACCAACGCTGGCAACATCCCTTACCCTGATTGGCACCTGATCCCGTACAGCAACCACCGCAGACTCGATATCCTCAACAGACTGCAGAAGACCAAGTCCTCTTATCATGTATTCAACCTGGTTTATCTCAACAGTCCGTGCACCCACATCCATGTTGCTTTTTCGCACAGCCTCATAAACCTGATTGATCGTAATTCCGTGCCCCTTTAAGGCGGCAGGATCAACATCGATCTGGTACTCCTTGACAAATCCTCCGATTGAAGCAACTTCTGAGACTCCCTCGGCTGAAGCCAGAGCATAGCGGATATTCCAGTCCTGAATTGATCGCAATTCCTGAAGGTCCCATCCGCCTGTGGGGTTGCCCTCTCTGTCACGGCCCTCCAGCGTGTACCAGAAAACCTGACCAAGAGCAGTAGCATCCGGACCCAGTGCAGGCCTTACCCCGTCAGGGAGTGTTCCGGGTGCAAGTGAAGAGAGTTTTTCAAGAATACGGCTTCTTGACCAGTAAAACTCTGCGTCCTCTTCGAATATCACATACACCATGGAAAACCCTGGCATGGAGTAGGAACGGACACTCTGTACCTGAGGTATACCCAGAAGGGAAACGGTGAGAGGATAGGTTACCTGGTCTTCCACATCCTGCGGAGAACGCCCCATCCACTCGGTAAATACGATCTGCTGATTTTCTCCTATGTCGGGAATGGCATCAACCGCCACAGGGTCTCTGGGAATTATATCGATGTCCCAGTTAAAAGGGGCAACGGCAATACCCGTAACCAAGATGGTCAGAGCAAGCAGAAACACCACAAGCTTGTTCTCAAGGCAGGACCGTATCTGTTTGTCAAGCAAACTTTTGGGTCTGTTATTATCATTAGTCATAGTTTATCTCTCCGTTTTAGAACCTGATTTTTTTTAGTACAGGCCAAACATAAGTAAATTCATCTGCACTTTATCCTCTGAGTCTGTACTTGCTTCTTTTCCTAATTGGTTCCTTTTATTCTTCATCCCGTCACCGGGGGAATGGATAGCAATCTAAGCCTGGTCTAAGCTCCGCTCACCCTGAGTCCCGATTCAAATCGGGATCGAAGGGTTCCTAATCACCTTTTCCGGCCTTCCCAGGGATTACGAAAATTCTCAAACAACTCTAAGCATTACAAGTACAGACCTCCAACCTTGCAATCACTCGCTGAACGTCTCTTCGATCTCTCCACACCTGAGCATGGAAGCACCGAAATAGGGATTTTTAATCTCTTCCTGGTTCTGAAGCCAGTAAGCTCCCTGATCATCCAGTGCCATTGGACAAAATGCAAGATAATGGTCTCCTGACACATGACCATAGATTCTCTGCAGCTTAATTATCTGTTCTGAGATGTCTGAAAAGGCCTTGCGAAGCTCTTCGATTCCAGAAAAGTGCTCACGATGCACAAGTACCGAATTGAGAGCATCTTTTATCTCATTCCATTCATGGTAGTCACCTTTAACAGAGCCTATCTTTTCCTCAAGATCAGCCATTGAAGAGACCGCACCGTCAGGATCATCACCATCGAGGTTGTTTGCTAATGCGAAATAACTCTCATACACCGGATCCAGACTCTGCATAAATTCAGCCGAAACATCTGTAATTCTTTCGACTTGCGTTTCCTCTTCCTGGTGTTCGATGTGATCCTGAGCAGGCATATCTGTCTGGTGATGTGCATGGGCACCACCGGTAGCTCCCCCTTCAGGGTTCATCATACTGGGTCTGGCCCTTATCTGAAGTTCACTGTCGATTCTGAATGCCCCGTGAACCACAACCCGTTCACCTTCCTCCAGACCACTTTTTACTATATAGTTATCTCCCATCCTTGGCCCCAGAACGATTTCCTTTCCTTCATAGACCGAACCGACCTCATCGGACCCTGTCTCGACATAGACTATTGCCCTTTCTCCGGTGAGAAGAGGAGCAGTCACAGGAATAACCAGCGGAGCAGTTTCATCAGAAATTTCGACATCATCACGGGGAAGAATTCTGGCAGTGAGAAACATCTCCGGTTTGAGCCTCTGATCTGTGTTGCGGACTTCAACACGCACATTTGCTGTGCGGGTCGAGGGGTTTATGACCGGATCGATGAAAGAAACGGTGCCGTTGTACGTTTCTCCCGGGATTGCCGCGAGTGTAAATTCAACTTCCTGTCCGAGTCTTATATGCGGCAGATCTTTTTCATAGGCATCCAGATGCAGCCACACATTGGAGAGATCGGCAATGTGAAAGAGCGGTGTTCCCTCTTTAACATAATCTCCCTGATCCACAGCCCTGTGCAGCACAGTTCCCGATTGAGCTGCTCTAACAGTCATGTGCTCGGAAGGTCTGTTCTTTTCAAGAATGTTGTCAAGCTCTGTATCTGAAAAGCCCAAGAGCCTAAGCTTCTCTTTTGCCGCTCTCAGGTTTGCTTCTGCACTGTTTTTTACAAGTGCACTGGCGCTCTCTCCCAAACGATTGACCGTTGATGCAGCACTGATGAGTTCCTGCTGCAAGGACATCAGCTCAGGACTGTAAAGTACCGCCAGAGCAGCACCCCGCCTTACAGCCGTACCGGTTTCATTAACCACCAGACGGTCTATTCTGCCGTTGATTCTTGAGCTGATCGCTTCAACCCTGCGCTCATCAGGAACAACCCTTCCGGTCAGCCTTACAGTTATATCTCCACCCCGACGCGCCACAGGTGCAGTAACTATTCTGGAAAGCCGTATGGCCGAATTTGAAAGGGTCAGAGATCTTTCACTTTCATCACCCGAGCCAGGGCCATCGCTTGGCATAGGTATTAAATCCATGTGACAGATCGGGCACTGTCCCGGTTCTTCCATCACGATCTGTGGATGCATAGAGCAGGTCCATAACCCGTTCTCATCCTGTTCATGTGTATGTTCATGATCGTGTGCGGCATGCTCCGTTTCTTTGGGAGAAAAAGAACCACCAAGGCGAAACGCAAGCACTGCAACCAGGAAAATAACTCCAAAGGTTCTTGCTTTCCTGTTGCGGGCCACAGAAGCAATCCGGCCCCATAATTTCAGTGATACATTCTGTAATTTATTTGTCGTTTTCATTTATCAACTCCTGTCAGGCGGATGAGTTCTGATTCTGCTTTTTTCACTCTGAGCTGCTCTGCGATAAGTTGCTCCTCAAGCTGGAGCAGTGTGCGCTGGGAATCGATCAGTTCCATTATCCCTGATGATCCTGTTTGGTAATCGGTTTGTGTTAACTGCACAACCTGAGTAGCCTGAGGTATAAGTACATCTGTGTATAACTTCATTTTTCGTTGTGAATCTCTCAGATCATTGACTGTTGAAACAGCTTCTGCACGTATCTGATTGGCCATATCGTCTCTGATTTTACGGACAGACTCCTTAACCTCAGAAGCTTGTTGTACCTCTGCCCGGTTTCTTCTTACCCAAACCGGCAGAGTCATTTTCACCCCAACACTCCAGGAACCATCCATTCCTCCACCGCCCATATATTCGGTGCCAACTTCCAGGTCAGGAAGATACTGCTGTCTGGCCAGGCTTACCATGGTTTCTGCAACTTCCAGTTCACTTTCCATTATTTGAAGTGTAAAGTTTTTCGACAGAATCCTGGCGACAATCTCTTCATCACTGCCAGAAATTCCGGACACATATTCAGATTCTGTATCCACACTGATCAACGATACATCTTCCAGGTCAAGAACCGCAGCAAGTTTCTGTCTGTAGGAATCTATTTTTTGTCTGTTACTCTGCAGAGCATCTTCAGCCCTCGCCATCTCAACCTGAATCCGCACCAGTTGACTTTGCGGTGCACCACCAACAGTGTACCTGATCCTGGCGTTGTCTTCCAGAAATATCAGCAGCTCCAGATTGTCATTCAGTATGGAATACATCCGTTTGGCATTATAAAGCTTCGAATAGGCCTCGACCACCTCCGAGACTATATCAGCGCGAACTTGCTCACGTCTGGCCTTCTGGCGCTCCAACATCTGAGTAGCAGCCCTGCGTTCAGTCAAAATTTTGGTGGGAAATGGAATCCTCTGACTTACACCGATGCCATATCCACCTTCAATTCCAAAATTGCTCATGGCCATTGGATCGGGAAGGGATGAGGCGATTGTTATTTGGTTTCGCTGTGATTCCAGATCACTGTCTGCTGCAGATATTCTGGGATTATTCTGCAACGCAAATTGTATATAATCTCCAAGTGAATTCCCGGCAGGCAACTCAGAAAACGCCACCTTGTTGTTTTCCGAATAAACCGGGGAAAGAGTCAGAGCCATTGTCAGGATCATTACCGGCAAAACAGCTCTGAATCCATTTTTAAGTGCTGACATTTCAGCCTCCTTTACCTATTTAATATTGTAGTCTGTATAGGACAAATATATAGATAATCTGCTTTTAAAAAGCAGAGACGGAAATATCAATTCAGAAAGACGGGCGATGGCGGGGGTAATTGAAAGGTAAGATCAAGATCAGAACTGACTCTTTTTTCGTGGATTGCAGATACATCCGAAAATCTGTAAATAAATATTACCGGAATACGGTGATCTGCCAGGTGCTCAATAACCTTTGA
Source organism: Chitinispirillum alkaliphilum (assembly GCA_001045525.1). Lineage (NCBI taxonomy): Bacteria > Pseudomonadati > Fibrobacterota > Chitinispirillia > Chitinispirillales > Chitinispirillaceae > Chitinispirillum > Chitinispirillum alkaliphilum. The sequence continues at coordinate 22,005 of LDWW01000034.1, forward strand.
AGGGGCGCTATTGCGCCCCGAAGATGAAACCTGATCATCTATTTTGCAAACTTCACATTCACTGCATTGTTTGCAATTTTCATGACCGGAAAGATTTTTGAAGGAAAAACAACAGGTATGATCACTCTCTGCGAAATGCCCATTTAACCCATGAGATACATTGACTTCCTTACTGCACAGTGAAGATGCAATAAGGGCCTGTACCTGGAAAACAAGCATAAAAATGCATAGTAGTGAAAATACCCTTTTTAACATAAACCATCCTTAAAAGATTTGGCAAACAGTGATACGTTTATTAATTGACTAAATTTCATCTCACCATTTCTAAATACTTTTCAGGATCTCCCTGAACGATGTCTATACATCCCTGACAGCAGACATAAATTTTCTGCCCGTCGTGCTCTACATACAGGTCCTTAGTTATCTCTCTTGCTGGCATTACAGGACACATTGCCTGTTCTGCAGTTTCCCCCAAAACTTCAGGCTTCTGCCCTGATTCTTTGAGAATATTCACATGCTTCTGGAAGTTTTGCTCTATAGTCTCAATACAGCCTGGACAACAGACATAGATTCTTTTTCCATCCTGTTCAGCATACATCTCCCTGTTTATCTCTCCTCCCATAACAGGACAGGTTTGCTGAGCTGAATAGGTTTTCCCTTCAGCCACATGCTGGTGACCCCCATGGTCATGACCCGAATACGAATCACTATGATTCTGACAAGCTAAGATAATCACGACCGGCAATAAAACAATCAAAAAAATCAATCCGAACTTTTTCATTTTAGATTCCTCTCTCAATAAAAAGACTTTGTAAATCAATCCCAAAATCGACTATCAGCTAAACAGAGGAAGATATCAATTCAGATAAACCGGAGCAGGGGGAGGAAGCTTGAATTGGATAATCAGATCGCTGTCAATATTCTTGTCATTAAACGTTATATCAGCAGAACTGAATAGCCATTCTAAGTGAAGGTGGTTATTGGATAGGTATTCAACTAATTTTACAGCAGTGTTATTGCTTTCCGCTGAAGAGGCTTGTTCATCACCAGTGCACACATCACAGCTGTTACACTGATCGCAATTCTCACTGGCAGAACCGGAAATACAGCAATTGTGATTTTTTTCAACAGAGTGTGCGCCAAGCCCTTCTGTACCAACCATAGGGCAAGGTGCTGATGCTGCAGAAAGTTGCACCTGCAAAACCAGACTAAAAACGCAAACTATTGTAAAAATCCGATTCACCATACTTATCACCTTATAATAATCAACTCTATGTTCGGCTTTCTCAGCATTTTATTAACCCGAATTTTCTTATCGTTTTTTGACTGCACCGCTAAGCAGTGCAGTCAAAAAACATATGCTTTTCAACCAATAAGGCCCGTTACCTCCGCACGGGGCAGCAGCCTGCACTTTTATGCTCTTTTGCCGCATGTGCAGTTTCGATAACCTCTACTTCCTCATCGCTCTCTTTTATGACCTCCAGATATTTTTCGAAATCATTTTCGACAATCTCTACACAACTCTGACAGCAAACATAGATTCGCTTGCCATCCTGTTCAACATAGAGGTCCTTATCGATTTCTCTGTCCATAACCGGGCAGGTTTGCTGTCCGATTTCACTCTTTTCTGCAAGCTGCTGTGCTACAACCTCACTTGAAGCACCATCATGGTGACAGGCCATTAAGCCATAACCTACAAATGAGACAGCTATCAGAGCTAATACTAAGGCGATCTTTCTCATTGTGTACCCCTTTCGGTATTTGTAAAAAAACTGTTATTCTACAAATATAATTATTCTGCAGCTATAACACCTCTTTCAACGCTTCTATAAGGTCATCAGGATGCTCAAGACCAACAGAGAGACGTATCAGATCGGGAGTAAGTCCGCCTGCCTTCTGCTGCTCTTCTGTGAGCTGTGAATGACTTGTACTTGCCGGATGAAGTACCAGACTTTTTGCATCACCCACATTTGCCAGATGAGAAAAAAGTTTGATGTTATCTATCAGTTTTACCGCTGCTTCATATCCGCCCTTTATCCCAAAGACAACCATCCCTCCAAATCCACTCTTAAGATACTTACTTGACAGTGAATATGCAGGATCATCCTCCAGACCCGGATATCTCACCCACGAAACAGAATCATGCCCCTGCAGAAATTGGGCTATTTTCATGGCATTTGAACTGTGTCGGTCCATACGCACGTGCAGTGTTTCAAGCCCCTGCATAAATATCCAGGCATTATCGGGAGAAATACAGGCACCAAGGTTACGAAGCGGTACAGTTCTTAAACGCAGTGCAAACGCAATAGGTGCAAGTGGCTCCGGAAGATCTTTTGCCCAGCGCAAACCATGGTAGTTTTTGTCGGGTTCTGTAAACAGCGGGTGACGTCCTCCACCCCAGTTGAATTTACCACTGTCAGTTATGATCCCACCGATTGCAGACCCATGCCCACCCATCCATTTGGTGAGAGAGTTGACCACAATATCGGCACCGTGATCGATTGCCTTCAACAAGTAAGGGGTGGTAAATGTTCCGTCCACTATAAGGGGGAGCCCGTTTTCGTGAGCGATCTTCGCCACAGCTTCAATGTCTGTAAAGTCAAGAACCGGGTTTCCGATAGTCTCAATAAAAACCGCTCTTGTCTTATCGGTAATGGCACTTTTGAAACTTTGAGGATCCTGTGAGTTCACAAAGCGGGTAGTGATACCAAGCTGAGGAAGAATAGCATCAAACATGGTGTAAGTTCCACCATAGAGGTTGCTTGCGGAGACAATCTCATCACCTGCGGAAGCGAGGGTAATAATGACATTAAAAATCGCAGATGTCCCTGATGCCAGTGCTACCGATGCGGCTCCGCCTTCAAGCTGACTAACCCGCTGCTCCAGCATATCGTGGGTGGGGTTCATAAGCCTGGTATATATGTTCCCCAACTCCTTAAGGGCAAACAGATTTGCTGCATGCTCAGTATTTTTGAACAGATAAGAACTGGTCCTGTAAACCGGAACACCCCTTGACATAGTTTCATCAGTCTGCTGCCCGGCATGAAGAGCCAGTGTCTCAAAACGGTAATCCTTTCCTGCCCCCATAAAAACCTCCTATTCAAAAATTTTCGCTGTGTATTATTTCACATCTCCATCAAATAACCATGTACTCAGGTACCTCTCACCGCTATCGGGTAAAACAACCACAATTTTTTTCCCTCTGTTCTCCTCCCGCAGAGAAACCTGAAGTGCGGCCCAAAGCGCAGCACCCGATGATACCCCTACCAATACGCCTTCCTCTTTGGCCAGAGCTCTGGAAACAGATGCCGCATCATTTTCATCCACTTCGATTATCTCATCTACCATATCTGACTTAAAAACATCCGGGATGAAACCTGCCCCTATGCCCTGGATTTTGTGAGGCCCCGGTGAACCACCAGAGAGCACAGGAGACCCTTTGGGCTCAACCGCAATTGACTTCAAAGATGGATTGCGTTCCTTGAGCACCTTTGAAACACCCGTTATTGTCCCCCCCGTACCAACGCCGGCAATAAATATATCAACACTCCCATCCGTATCGTTCCAGATCTCCTCTGCTGTGGTTTTTTCGTGAACCGAAGGATTTGCCGGATTGCTGAACTGCTGAAGCATAACAGCATTTGGAATAGAATCCACAAGCTCTTCTGCTTTACTTATTGCACCCTTCATACCCTTAGGACCTTCGGTCAACACCAGCTCAGCACCCAGCGCCTTCAAAAGCTTGCGTCTTTCGATAGACATAGTTTCAGGCATGGTCAGTATAAGCCTGTATCCTTTGGATGCCGAAATATAAGCAAGAGCAATACCGGTGTTTCCACTTGTGGGCTCCACAAGAACAGACCCCTCCTTTATAACCCCACGCCTTTCACCATCCTCTATCATCGCCAGGCCGATACGATCCTTAACACTTGAAAGAGGGTTAAACATTTCCAGCTTTGCAAATATTTCAGCACCGCCCCTGTTGAGTTTTTTTATCTTAACCAATGGAGTGTTCCCAATCAATTCCCCAATATTGTTCGCTACTCTCATAACCTGTTCTCCTTTAACTTAACTGAGCATGCGTGCTACTAAAGGTTATTCGGCCAATAAATCAGTCCCTACATTTAATATAACATACTTTATCAACATGGTCAACATTAATATTGCAATTTCCATTCCTGCTTTTCTGGCTCTTTTGCCTGACACAATTATTGTGCCCCAAACTTTACCTTACAGTGGATGTGGCATTATAATCTTTGCAGACTATTGCCCTTTTAGCTTATCAACAATAATCAGCCACTACAGTTTATTCTCGTTTAAATGCTGGAGGTATTCGGTTAAGAATCAGAACTACCTCACAGTTTTGAGGTATGAATCAAGCCGGTAGGTTACTAAACGCAATTGGGATAATTTTTAAATGTCAAACGACCCTGTTAACTGCAGCCGCCGGTGTAACGGGGCTGCAGAGATTTAGAAATATTACAACTCAATAGGATTTTCCAAAAACGACTCTTCTTTTGGAAGGTTCACCGGTAATAATGCACTTGCCCTCCTCTTCCGGAGCATCATTTGGAATACAGCGAATCGTAACATTGAGATCTTTCTTTATAATATCTTCCACTTCAGCTGAACCATTCCAGTGACAGAGCGCAAACCCCCCATGGATTTCCGGCTTGCCCTTGTTCTTAGGAGTAAAAAAGGAATAGAACTCTTCTTTGGAGTCTATCTTTCTTGTGTTTGCCTTTCTGTGCTCTTCAGCCCGCTCGAACAACTTATTCTGTATATCATCGAGAAGTTCAGGAACCGAAGCTACAAACTCTTCTCTTGACTGACCATATCGCTCCCTGCGACTGCGATCCCTTCTTCCTACAAATACAGATTCGGAAGCGATATCTCTTGGACCGATTTCAAGATATACCGGTATACCTTTTCTGATCCATGACCATACTTTCTCTCCCCCTCTGCCCTCTCTTCTATCAACTTCCACTTCCACAAGTTTTCCATCATAGATTACCTCCCTGAGTTGAGCGGCGAGCCGGTCACAATACTCCATAACATCTGATGCGGTGTCATCCCCATGAATAACAGGCAGTATAACTATATGTGAAGGTGCCAGACGAGGCGGAACCATCAGCCCGTCATCATCCCCGTGAGTCATGATAAGTCCGCCTACGAGCCTTGTTGAAACACCCCATGAAGTGGTCCATGCAAACTCTTCCTTACCCGCAGAATCCTGAAAGCGAATATCTGAAGCCTTTGAGAAGTTTTGTCCAAGGAAATGTGAAGTACCAGCCTGAAGAGCTTTACGATCCTGCATCATCGCCTCTATACAATAGGTAGTTACGGCCCCGGGAAAACGCTCAGAAGCAGTTTTCTCACCCTTTATTACCGGCATTGCCATATAGTTTTGAGCAAAGTCAGCGTACACATCAAGCATTTTGATCGTTTCCTCTACAGCTTCCCCGGGAGTGGAATGTGCCGTGTGACCTTCCTGCCAAAGGAATTCGGCGGTTCGAAGAAATAAGCGGGTTCTCATTTCCCACCTTACAACATTTGCCCATTGATTAATAAGAAGCGGAAGATCTCTGTAGGATTGAATCCATTTGGAAAACATAGCCCCTATGATAGTTTCCGATGTGGGCCTTACAATCAGAGGCTCTTCGAGTTCACCGGCAGGTACAAGCTTTCCCCCTTCGCCGGCCTCAAGACGGTGATGGGTAACAACAGCACACTCCTTTGCAAAACCCTCCACATGCTCAGCCTCCTTCTCCAGAAAACTTTTGGGAATAAAGAGGGGAAAGTATGCATTTCTGTGACCCGTCTCCTTGAACTTTTTGTCAAGAACACGCTGGATATTTTCCCAAAGCGCATACCCCCATGGCTTTATTACCATACACCCCCGCACCGGGGAATTTTCCGCCAGGTCCGCGCCCTTTATAACCTGCTGATACCACTCAGGATAGTCCTGCTCTCTGGTTGGAGAAATCGCAGTTTTTTTCTGTGCCATTCCTTTTTTTCGCCTCTCGTTTTAATCTGATTGAAATGCCAACATTCAAAACAACCCCATTGCCGTAAACCCGGCAGCTCTTCCTTCTGCCTTCAGGGAATTAAAGGCCGGTTCAGCTGAAATTTGCCAGGTAACCGAAGTCCAGTGTGGCAAAATAATCATCAAGTGTTTCTGCCCTGCGGATCTTTACCACTTCGCCACTCTCCCTTAATAACAGCTCTGCACACCGAAGTTTTCCGTTATAGTTAAAACCCATTGCGTGGCCATGAGCACCGGTATCATGGATCACAATCAGATCCCCGGGTTGTATCTCAGGCAGTTTTCTGTCAATTGCAAATTTATCATTGTTTTCGCACAACGAACCGGTTACATCGTAAACATGCTCCTGGGGTTTGTCCTCTTTACCGGGTACTGTGATATGATGATATGCGCCATACATACCGGGACGCATAAGATCAGCCATACTGGAGTCAAGACCCACATAGTTTTTATAGATATTCTTTTTGTGAAGAACTCTTGACACAAGATACCCATACGGTCCGGTAACCATCCTGCCGCATTCCATAAACAGCTTTATCGGAGGAAGTTGAGAAGCGACGATTTCCTTTTCATAGGCATTTTTCACTCCTGCAGAAACTTTCTCCAGGTCCACCGGTTTTTGATCCGGACGATACGGAATACCTATCCCACCCCCGATATTGATAAACTCAAAAGTGATCCCCACAGTCTGGGATATTTCCTTTACCAGCCGATAAAGCATCTGAGCAGTCTCGATAAAAAACTTCTCATCAAGTTCGTTTGAAGCAACCATGGAATGGAGCCCGAATCTCTTTACACCCTTACTTTTCAGTATACGATAGCCTTCGAAAAGCTGCTCCCGTGTAAAACCATATTTAGCCTCCCCTGGATTTCCGATAATCTCATTTCCCTTGCGCATTGGTCCGGGATTGTATCTGAAACTTACCAGTTCAGGTAAGCCTGCATGCTCCTCGAGATAGGATATGTGAGTTATGTCATCCAGATTTATAACTGCCCCAAGTTCTCTGGCAAATTTGTATTCACTTGCGGGGGTATCATTTGAAGTGAACATGATATCCTCACCTGTTATACCACACCTTTTTGAAAGCTCAAGCTCAGCCATTGAACTGCAGTCAGCTCCTACACCCTCCTTTTTTAACAATTTCATGATAAAGGGGTTCGGGTTAGCCTTAACTGCAAAATACTCCTTAAATCCCGGAGCCCAGGAAAACGCAGATATCAGATTGCGGATATTTTCGCGTATGCCCTTTTCATCATAGATATGAAAAGGTGTTGGGTGGTTCTCAATTACTTTTTCGATTTCAGCTTTAGTAAATGGCAATTTTTTTATACTCATGAGATCACTCCACAAATAAATGAAAAAAGTCTGCATGATTTTAATCCACAGACTTCTAAAAATACGAATTTGCACCCTTACTGTCACCCTATTGCTTTGTTCGGGTGCTTTTTTTATTGAACGCAGCCCATGGATTAGCCCTAATGTTACCACCGGCATTGATTATCTAAACAGCGCAATATTATTGCCCTTGACAATTCTATTTATCGAACTTTTCCCAGCACACAATATCTTCAAGCGATTTTCTACCCTTTTTGGCTGGTAGCTGATCGGGATATCCAAGCGGAGTGAATGCCAAAGGCTCCACATGTGAAGGAAGGTTAAGGGCCTCAGAAGCCTTGTCTGCATAAAAATTGCCTATCCAGCAGGTACCCAATCCAAGCTCTGCAGCCTGAAGAGTCATGTGATCGAGTGCAATAGCGGCATCAACATCACCGTAATCTTTTCCGTCTTTTCTTTTCCAGCTCACTTCCCTGTCTATGCACACGGCGATTATTACCGGAGCAGCCACAAACCACTCTCTGTCATAAACGTGTCGTAACTTCGCCTTTGTCTCCTCTTTACTGCACACAATAAAAAACCAAGGCTGATTGTTAACAGCGGAAGGAGCTCTTCTGCCTGCATCCAGAACCTTGAGAAGTTTTTCCTCTTCAACATCATCTGACTTATAAGATCTTACAGAATATCTTTTGTCTAACAACTCAGAAAATTCCACCTGTAACCTCCTGTCGACATTGCGAATTTTTGTATTCTCCGATTGTATTCTATCTCAAACACATTTGTTTCAGGCGAACCTGGCCGCTGATGAGTAATTATTCCCAGGCGCTCTGATACTCTAAATCGAAAGTTCCTCTATCTTTGATAATTAGCTGATTTCCATCCCATTTGCTTCTAAGATAGTAACCTGTTGCTAAAATGAAATCTCTGTCCGCAGATACAATAAAAATTTTAAGACTGTTCCCATAACCTGCATTATCGTAAAAATCGATAAACAGAAGTTGTGCCCCACCATATCTTGCAGGATAACAATAGGTTAGTGTTTCTGTATCATACTCCAAATCATCCAGGACAAAAGAGGCCATACCGGTCTCATCTAAAGTAAACTGTATATCATGACTTCCCCTGATTGAACGATATGTACCGAAAATATCCTCCAAATTGGTGGAACTAACCTGGATGGTTATAAAGAGCAAAAGCAATGCTATGACTTTGAACTTATGCATAAAAGAATCTCATATTGTAAGTTTATTTATACGATTTAATCCGGTTACATATCTAAAACGTTGCGCTTAAAATCAATTCAGGCCTGTTCTCCATCAGAACTGTAACACTACTCCCATCTGGATTAATGGTTGTAAAATTTCTGATTCTCGGTGTAAGCATATAATTGGGATGAAAATTCCAGGAGTACATAAGATCACCAAACAGGTAATTAAATTCAGAATTTTCCGCTCTCCTGTCATCAGCATAACTGTACTTGAAATCTATAACCAAGGTACCTGGTCCGATTCCTATCCTTGAACCTAATCCCGCTATAAATCCCCTGTTCTCATACTGAGGGCTAAGTTGAGGAGACGAGACAAGAGCGGTCCTTTCTTCGATATGATTACGACTGCCCAGATTGTTTACCTCTGCATAGGCAGCATAAGTCGAAATCGATATTCTTTCCGTTACATTGAAAAATGCACTCATACCCCCAGAATACTCATGATCCCCCTCTTCCCTGAACTGATTATAGTTTCGGTTAACAATTCCGACCACCTGTGGTGTAAAAGTGATTCTGCCCACTGTAAAAGGTGCATCAAAAACAAACATAACAGATGAGGGGTTGCGGTTTGGAGTTTCGATCAGAGAATCATTATCAGTTAACTGTCTCAGCCTCGAATCAATTACGGTAGAGAAAAGGTTAAAATCCAGCCTCATAGTTTCATCAGAAACAACCGGTAATCCAAACTTAAGTCCCATAAAACTGTTGTTGGTTATGACAGGCCAGGTAAAAAATGCTGCCGTCTCATAGGTACCGGTGCTTATAGAACGCTCGATCAGGTCAAGAGGGCCATGGCTAACTAACGGAACCACACCAGCGGTGAAGTTAAAAGTCCCGGCATCATAATGTGCAAATGCCAGATGAAAATGAGGAACTATACCGGGAGGGAATTGTCTTTGCGGCACTACCGGGTTGTTGTTCAGGTAATTTACATCTTCTGTAAATATCCAGTCATTTCCTATTTGAAACTGAAAGGTGAGTCTGGGGCCAACAGTTGCAGTAAATCCGGCGTAGTAGGCAATATTATTTACATAATCGAAAACTGTCGACTGGGCATCATCGGTAAACGCAGAACGTATACGTGTACGCAACCGGTAATGGGCCAAACCGTAAGGAGTTACATTTATGCCGTTTTCGGCAAAAACCTGCGAACAAAGCAAAACTATCATAGAAACAAATAAAACCCTACGCATACCTCTCCCCTTTAGAGAATATTGGAAATCCAAAACTTATATAGCGATTTTAAAACAAAATAGTGTATAAGAAAATAAAAAGATAGGTAATTTCCACTATTTCCAAATTCCCCAGCCTGCCTTGAAAAACAGAAAGTGCATGAGAATGTTATATAGCCTGAAAAATCTTATTGTTTAAAGGGCATAACATTTATATTCCTGAGAAGTTTGTAAATGTCACTTCAGCCCCAGTGAGATACATACATTATGAGACGAAAATCGGCACATTTCGTTTTGTTAATAAGCAGCCTGATAATTTTGTTTCATTCAGGGATAAGCTCCCGGGTAAATCTTGCCGATAAATGCTTTGCCTTATATGGCTTGTATGTAGATGGATTGAATAATACTCTTGGGGATGAAAGCGCCGAAAACGAAATCCTTTCATTTGCAAAAAAAATGGAATGAACTATCTGCTATTATATGAATTACTCTTAATAATGCCTTCTGAAACAAAACCTACTCGCATCAATTATTTACAAGGCTAAAACTCAGTACAACATAGAACAGGTTGCTGCAATTGTTGAATCGGGCCTGAACATTGACGACTATGTCAACTAAAACAATTCCCGTGCGCAGAGGAAAAATTTGACGTGTTTAATCTGGAATTTGAATTTTGGTCACATGACTTAGATGGTTTGGGCTACTGTTATTATCTGTCTGAGTATGGTGAATGTAACCGGGAAAATGCCTTTGCTTTCTATATTGAACAACTGAATATTTTAAGAGCTGCAGCGCATCCTATAAATGTTGAAACAGAAATTCACATTGGATGGATTACTGAAACCGAAGCCGCCCAGATTGCCAATGCAGTAGACCGTGTGCTGGTTCATTACTACAGGCAAAATGACTACGATATTGTTAATTATGGAATCGACAGACTGATCGATCTTGCCGGTGCAGGCGGTAATATACGTGTTGCACCAATTTTTTCTTCCGAAGGGACTGATAATACTGATGATCTGCCATTTATGGGAGACTGGCTGTTTACACACCCTGTAGATCAGGCGTTTGAGAGCTGGTATAATCAATACAGTACACTTGCTGGTCAGTGGAAAGAAAATATCAATATACTGGGTGCTGTATGGTTTACCTATGGCCGATTCAATCAAAACCACCCAAATCATATCACCTTACAACCAGACAATCAAACCGTATCAAAAGGTCAAACCACAGTTTTTAAGCAACAAGTACTACTGGTCGAAGAATGGAATCTGTTTGAACGACACAAGAAACATTACCGGAAGTAAAACCCCTGCACTGACTATTCACAACGTCAGCTATTCCGATACCGGACTGTATAGCTGCAGGATCGTAAGCTATTACAGCGAAAACCCCGGCAGTCTCAGCTCTACAGAAGCTTCATTAAGCATAGATGAAAATACCGGTTTGCGGTTTCATGACAACAGCTTATCAGCATCACCAATTCACACAATCCGATCTAATGGAAAAACAGTCATCCAACTAAATGAAAAAATCAGCAAAGGCGAAGTGTATAACTTGACGGGGAAAAGAATTATGGAGTTACGGAATACCCGAACCCTGGATCTTACTGGCCAACCTGATGGGGTTTATTTTATCCTGACTCCCGACAGGACGTAAGCCTTCGGTAATCCCCGTCTTGCAGCGATAAATATATAATACGATATTATCTCCTGTATACTTTCCCTACAAATACAGGAGGCAGTAATGGCAAAGGTATTCAGAAGCAAATCGGAAGTCGAGCAGATTCTTTCAGACTATTCTCAAAGTGAACTGAGCCGCAGAGAGTTCTGCAACTCAAAGGGTATTAAACTTGGTACCTTTCAGTGGTGGATGAAAAGGCAACGGGAAAATACCTGCAATGCCCCCCCAAACGATGCATTCATCAAATTTACACCTCCGTATACACCAGCATCTCGAAGAATCGAACCGGAATCTGAACTGACAATTGACTTTTGCTCTGGGACCCGGCTAAAGTGGCGGGGCAGAGAAGTTCCATCTTCAGTTTATCAGCTTATTGCTGCCCTGAACTCAGAGGCCGGAGTAGAAAGATGATAGGAATAAGCCCTTCAGCTCAGATATACCTCTGTACAGTTCTGTGATATGCGTAAATCATTTGATGGACTGTGCGGGCTTGTTCATGATTACATGGGCAAGCAGTCCCTTTCGGGAAATTTCTTCGTCTTCGTTAACAGGTTCCGTAATCGGATGAAGATACTGCACTGGGACAGGCACGGTTTTTGGCTGCACTACAAGAGACTTGAACAGGGCAGCTTCCAGATGCCTTCGGTTTCAGAGCATCAGCACCCGGACATCCCGATTTCCTACGATCAGTTGTTAATGATCATTGAGGGAATAGATTTTACTTCCGTAAAAAGAAGAAAACGTTTTACACTGTAACCCCCAGTAATTATATTAAGTCAAGATGAAACAGCCGAAGAAAAATTCGTTCCTCTCTCCACCTACCGTGAACTTGAAGCCAAGTACGAAAATATCTTTCATGAGCTGCAGTGGCTTAAACGCCAGCTTTTCGGTACAAAGTCAGAACGTTTTATCCCCAATGACCAACAGACAGAACTGAATTTCGGGATTGAAAAGAATACTGTGCAGGTCCAGCAACAGGAGATTAACTATACACGTAAAACAGTTAAGAAAACCTCTGGGCACGGCAGGCAGGAGATGCCTTCACATCTGCCCTACGAAGATATACTGATTGAACCGCAGGAAGAGGTTAAAGACTCCGAGAAAATAGGTGATGAGATAACCTGGGAGTACGAGTACAATCCGGGGACTCTTTTTGTAAGACGGTATATTCGTCCCAAGTATTCACTGAAAGCAACAGGTCAGATAATAATCGGAACACTTCCGGAACGTCCTGTTGACAAGGATAATTTCGGTCCCGGTATTATGAGCACAGTGACAACCGACAAATACCTCTATCACCT
>LDWW01000035.1 GCA_001045525.1 Chitinispirillum alkaliphilum
TTTCATTACTTTTTAAGAGTCCAGCGCTAAGAAGCGCTGTTTCAAAAACAATTGGGGCCTTCAGCCCCAAACCCCGACCTACTTTCTTTCCAAGGCCAAAGAAAGTAGGCAAAGAACGCCTTGGGAGCCCCACACTGGCTCCAATATTCGCGCTTTCTCCGGGGAAGGGCCAAAACTCGAGGACTCGAACAATTGGCCCCGGGAAAGGACCGGCGAAAGCGCTCATTCGCCAGTAATTGGGGCGGATTTGTACCCGATAGTTTTTTTAGGAGCTTACTGCTGTTCGCCCTGTGAAATAGATGGAGAAAATTTTTGTGCAAGTTTAATTGCCGGAGTAATAAAACCCAAAAAATTACGGCAAATCCAGTTCAGAATATCTCGCCATTTCAGGGCTCCGGGTTCACACGCCACCCGCTATAATAGCCCGGGGTAAGTCCCCAAGCCCCCCTCCCCCTGAATCCTCACCTCACCACAACACGATCACTCCCTGACCTCCCAAATGTTTCCGGTGCGTACATCTCTTCCGCTTTGGCCGGTGGAACAAAAAACTCCCCGGGTGTAGTGGCTATCGCGTTATAAGCAAAACTTATAGTATTTCCATGAAAATGAGTGACGAACGCCTCTGCGCGATCATCGCGGAGGTTCTTATGATTAAACGAGGAACCTGTGTGCCGACGACTGGAAAGGTTACTCGTCACGGCGAGAGTAGGGTTGAGTGGCTCCAGTCCTGCAGGAAGAGGGTCAACCAGAGCTACATGATGTCTGTGGCTCTGAGCACTCATTTTCACAGTAACCCTAACCTTTGCGCCTGCCTTAATCTTCCAGGTTCCATCCTCCAGACGCAGTACATCATTATTATTATCAACACCCATGTAGTGTCTTTCAACCTGAAATCCATTATTCATTGGTTGGATCTGTTGGCTTTTTGGTGCATAGTTAAGAGCTATTCTGTAATACATGCGGCCTGAGCCATCCTTTTGAAGCACCAGGTTTTCTGCTCTGTCCTTATTTGCCAGATAATCCATCGGGATAGTCAGTTGGTGAGATTGGGCAGTCCGTCCCTTAAAAGAATCCCCCCCCACATACTCCTCTCCAACCCATGCCCGTGCAACAAAATCAACTGTCTGCATTTCATAACTCCTAAAGTAAGTGTCAAGTGCAAGGAGCACAAAACAGTTCTCAGTAGTAGTTCTCCAGCGACCTGACCTCCTCTGTGCAAGCAATCCTCTCACAAGTTTAATGATCAGATCAGATTTGGGTTGCGCCTTCATCAGTGCCTCAAGTACCACTGCATCACCACGCCGGGGTGAATAAAAAACATGATAACCGTCATTTCCTGCAAACGAGTGATTGAACTGTGCCCTGTCTGAAGTCTCTTCTACCAGGTTATGAAGATGGCGAACAATATTCTTTACTTCTGTTGATTCTGGTGATCTGGAAAAGACATACAAAAACCAACCAAGTGATTCGATGTTCCACTGCTCCACCGGAGTTACCCTTAAAAGACTCCGCGCTTTATCTTCGTCATAATCACCATTTATTGCACGAACATATAATGAATATGCAGTGATGGTTCTGAAAGCAGATTCAGAAAATGAATGTGGAATATGTCGTTCAATTAACTTTACATAATTAATAGCCTTACTTTTGATTTCCGTTGGAATGCTATATCCTTTGTTTTGAGCTCTTATCAATGCATGAATCACATGAAGCGAAGCAAATGGATCGGATTGCTGATCACGACTCCAGAAGCCAAATCCGCCATCTTTGTTTTGGCGCTGAGTAAGTTCTGTGATATCAAAAACAATTCTTTCGTTTATCTGTTCCTGTGATGGAATTTCTGGTACATTGAAGGCATGCAACACATCACTCAGAGCGACAGCTGACAGTAATCTTGATGCCAGTTGTTCTGAGCTCGTGAATGGATAATTGTAAAGATAAACGAATGCATCTGTAAGACCCTGAAGTGCTGTTGAGGATGTGGTGATCTGCACACCTCCAATTTGATTCCAAACATTTTCCGGACGCTCTATTGGATAGCGTACAACATTGTTATCAAGTGTGCCGTAAGTCGCAAATGTCTCTGTTGTAACAGGTGTATAGACTGGCAGCTCAAATGAAGTTGCGTCGGTATAATTGCTAACTGTTGCTGATACCTGAAAATGAGCTGTACCAGAATTAATAGCTGATGCGGAAAAGCGTACTTCATGATTGCTGTGTGCAGGAATAGAAATTATGTAGCTCTCATTGTAAATCTTTACATTTTTAGACCTGACCGCAACACTGACTGGTAAGGTAGAATCAGTCTGGTTGTGAAGCACTACAGGGAGTTCAAAATGATCTCCTAAGTAGAGAAATCTTGGCGCACTGGGTCGAACCATCAGGGGTAGTCGGGCGGTGATAGTGGTTTCTGCTGTCCCAAAACGTTTAGGACCGTCGGCTGCGATCACCATGATACGATATCGTGTAAGATTGTCAGGTAATTGAATATCTGTGACCAGTTCGCCTAAATGATTTGTAATCCCTGCAGGGATAAATTTCACAAGTGGATTAAATTCGGAGCGGATTACGGGTGGAGAAGAACTTGAATATACGTTATTTTTTCTAATGACATTTTGCGGAGCCAATCTAACGCGTGAATCTCCTTTTTCACTGCTCAATGACGGAAAATCTGTTACACTTTCAATTTTTCTTTCACCGATAGCGTAAAAGTCTCTGCCAATGTGAAAGTTTCTCAAACTATTGATATCGGGTGTTTTTGTATTCTCCAAAAAAATGAGCGGACGATTGTGATGATTTAAAACCAGTGAAGGGGTTAAAGGGTAAAACAGATCTAAAGGATTTTTCAGGTTGTAGTTTGACAAAGCCAGCACGCCTTCATCAACGATTGCGATCGCGACTTCTGCATTCTGGACAGCTGTATTGTTAGCATCAAATACAGTAATTTTCATTTGTGTATTTTCATTAGGTTTCAAATATTGTTTGTTTGGTGTAGCGGTTACCAGTAGAGTTCTTGATCTTTTAGATACAGGAATAATCAAACTTCCGTTTGCAAGTGAAGGCTGCATGGGCAACAGGCTGTCCGGTAAGCCATCAGCTCCTGTGCGGTATCTCGTACCTGTGAGATGAACCTGCGCATGAAAATTTGGAACATAATCATCACTGATTTCAACGTTTATTTCTTTGGTCGACTCTGTAAGAGAAAACCTTTTTGTGAGAATTTTACCGTAACGTGACAACAGAAGAAAACCTTCAGCAGGTGTAAATGGTGATTGAATAAGTAGTTTTGCAGTGTCACCGGATTGATAAATATCCTTATCAGGAATTATTGTTACTTTCTGAATATCTACTCTGTTTTGTTTAAATGCCGGGTTATCCCGTACCCAACGTATTATTGAACTGGAATTTGCTCTACCTTTTTTATCAACGAGTGTTGCAGTAATTCTCCAGAAACCTCCTTCTTTAGGAATGAAGTCCCAGGTAACAGGTTTATTAGAAGAGACCATACATTCTCTAAACGATTCAGCAATTGTGTCTCTTTCAATTCTGCCGTAACCACATCTGTGGACCTTCTCTGCTGTGAATAAGACCGGCACATTGCTTACAATTTTACCATCTATATCTGTTACAATCCATTCAGTCGAAACTTTTTCACCAGAATCGAAATAGTTTTCATCATTTTTAAGACCCACATAGTAAGATGCGGGATGAATTATGGTTGAGGCCTTTGCTGCCACTTGCTGACGATTAACATTGGTTACAGCTGCCTCCACAGTTAGGCTGACAGGGGTGCGAAATTGCGAACAGTCAATTGAAGTTGTGATTATGTGAGATCCATTATTATCCGTCTTTCCGCGGAACCTTTTTTCTTCGTTCATCCTTGTTCGTGAAGATAAACCAGACCATTTCCAGGATTGAGGGAGGATATCTCCAAAAGAGTAATTGCTGTGATTTGGTGGAGAGTATGATGCTCTCCTGGTTTGTAATACCCAGTTTATTGGAGCCGAAGATATGTTACCTTCTGTGAAATATGATGCCTCAGCGGAGATTGTAAAATTCTGACCGGAAAAAAGTAACTCATTATTTATTTGTACTGCTACTTCATACTCTGGTGAGCGATAGTTTTGTATGGATATGCTGTGGCTATGTTTGTGTTCGCCCGATTGTAATTGAATAATAGCGTTCCCCAGGTTTGCATCATCAGGAATCACAAAGCTAAAGTCAAATCCACCATGAACTGATAACAAAACCTTACCCCTTGTGATTTCTGTATCACGCGGATCAATTACAGTATAGGTTAGCGGAGCAGTAATATCAGGGATTTCAGGATCAGATCCAATCTGCCGGGATATCTTTCTAACCCACCCCTTAATATGAACTGTGTCTGATGGTCTGTAAGTTTGTCGATCATCAAAAACATAAAAGAGATGTTGCTCCGCTTTACTTTGACGGCGAAGATCAATTGGGAAAAATGCTGTATCGTTATCCAATGAAGCTACTATTGTAGAGTGTTGTAAATTATTTGGCAGATCAAATGTAATTAACCCGCGATAATCAGTTTTGCCACTTAAAGAATCTACCTTGATTTTAACATTCTCATGCGGCACAGCTTCTTCCAAACCTGTAGTCATTACAACCAGCCTTGATGGATCCACCCATGCATCTATCCCAACATTTGTTAATTGAATCCATGAAATCCAATAGGAACGTATCATCCTATTCTGAAACTGCGTATCGACATCGTTCATGTAGCTTGTGGGACCAATCCAGACTAAAAAATGTCCTTTCTCATCAAGTAAATAGTTGTGCAATTCAATCCGGGATGTAATCAGTGAATCTCGGTGCCCCTTTATAGGTATACTGTCTGTAGCAATTAATTTTCCGGGCATACCACTAAGCCAGGTCGTATCACAATGATATTTGTTGTAACTTCTTTGAAAAGTGAGCCAGTCTGAAGCCTGCACACGCCAGACTTTTAAAGCCAGGTTTTGATAACTGCGCGAGTATACAGTAAGTGATGCAGGAGATGTAGGATCCATGACAAACATACCGGGTTTTAATGAAAAGAAAAGGGGGTGAAGCGGTTCTGTTTTGAACTCAAAGATGTTATTGCCAGTTAATTTCTGTCCATATATATCCTTGATTTCCCGGGAGAACTCAATTGTGTATGTAGTTGATGCTGCTTTGGAGCCTTCTATGCTTATCGTATGTGTGCTGGTGCTTATCTGAAGATCTTCCAGTGGAGGAGAAATTTTAACCATTGAATTATCGAAGTTCTCTATGTCGAGTTGGTTATTGAGTGTGAAATTCCATTGAGAGTATTTTTCATTTTTAATTGTAAGAGAATCATGAGTCCTAAATGAAAAACTTTGGTCTTCCCTGGTGACTAAAGGTCCTTCAGCTGATGATGTTCCTTGTTTCAGCGTTACTACCACATTTTGAGATGGTTTGAGTTGTGCACATAACGATAACAATACACATCGATTTTTCCAAAGATCTCTGGTTGGTAGTGGCCATGTTTTTTTCAGATGTTCCCTGTATTTGTCCAGTTCACTATGATCCATGAGGTGAAATTCTACCTGTTGATCATCAACCTCTATTGTAAGCATTTTTTTGATATGCAGGGGATCAATTCTTTGATTAAACGAGATAATTACAGGAACATCTGTTCTGTTATTATTTCCAGTTGGAAAATGCCTTACAATTCGTACCGGGGCAGTATAGAACGTAAACTCTAATTCACCACTGATAAATACACTATCCACAGATTGTGTCTGTTTGTCAATTATTGCCCTGTACTCTGTTGCCCACGGCAGATCATCTGAAACGGGATTAAAAACAAGTGTAGTGGTGTTTAACCATCGCCAAAAGCCTTTTATTGGTGGATCAAATGTGACTGGATTAATTTCAACGATATCATTTACCGCTTTTATATTAACCATTGGTCGACTAAAAGTAAAACTAAACTCCCGAGGGTTTCTAATTTCTCCCTGTGGCGACATACGGGTAATTGTGAACTTTTTAGCTTTAATATTATTATCAATTTGCTGGGGTAGGGGGGGAGCAATAATGTCGGCTGATTGATAGGAAACATTTTCTTTTATAGTTTTTTGCGGCAGTGGTTGGATCGAGCTACGGGGAGAAAAAATTGCTTGCGCAGTGTTCTGTGGCAATGGAGTTAATTGTGACAGGAGTTCCTGAGCTGATCTGTCATCCAAAACTTCTGCTGCAGTTGTTAAAGGTGTAGCCTGGATCTGATTATCGTTACCGACCTCTGAAATTTTCTGTATGATACTGGTTGTAAAGAATTGTTCATCTCTTAAAGGAGCCAGATGCTGGAAATGGGAACAGATGTCAATGGGTTGGTGATCATCAGAGCTATGTCTATTGCAGGAGAATAGAAAAATAAACAGAAAGCTGATGGCGTATAGTATAAACAGTCGCACAAGTTTTCTTTCGACAGGGTGTATGATGGAGCTATTCAGTCTTACAGCTTAAAACAGATGCACTGGTTTCTACTCTAACTGACGTTTTTAAATGAAAAAAGTTACAAAAATATGAATCTCACACCCAGTCACCTGATCGGATTTCGCTTCCCGGATTAAATGCTTTTCAATACTTATTCTTGTATACTGATGAAAGCGCGCGGGGATATTTTTCTGCCCTTGTAAACCCAAAAATTACGCAAATCCAGTTCAGAATATCTCGTCCTTTCAGGGCTCCGGGTTCACACGCTCACTCGACCCAGGGCTGCGACGGGCAGACCGTCTTACCCTGGGCTGTTATAGCATGCCCCTTTAGGGCTAAAGAAAAAGATAAATTCCTGAGACTGTTGCTGTTGCAAATTACGACTGAAGGCGCGAACCTATTATAGCCCGGGGCAAGCCAGTCCGCTGGCGCAGCGCCGGGTGGTGTCGTGAAAACTAATTATAGCTCTGAAAGAGCGGGATATTCCAGTCTATTATTACTCCGGCAATTATATACGCATAAGAGAGTGTTTGAGTTTCATTACTTTTTTAAGGGTCCAGCGCTAAGAAGCGCTGTTTCAAAAACAATTGGGGCCTTCAGCCCCAAACCCCGACCTACTTTCTTTCCAAGGCCAAAGAAAGTAGGCAAAGAACGCCTTGGGAGCCCCACACTGGCTCCAATATTCGCGCTTTGGCCGGGGAAGGGCCAAAACTCGAGGACTCGAACAATTGGCCCCGGGAAAGGACCGGCGAAAGCGCTCATTCGCCAGTGATTGGGGCGGATTTGTACCCGATAGTTTTTTTTTAGGAGCTTACTGCCGTTCGCCCTGTGAAATAGATGGAGAAAATTTTTGTGCATGTTTAATTGCCGGAGTAATAAAACCCAACATCTCAGAATATCACGCCCTTTCAGGGCTCCGGGTTCACACGCTCACTCGACCCAGGGCTGCGACGGCAGACCGTCTTACCCTGGGCTGTTATAGCACGCCCCTTTCAGGGCTAAGAAAAAGATAAATTCCTGAAGAGTGTTGCTGTTGCAAAATACGAAGACGCGAAATAAACTCAAGGTTAAAAAAATACAACATTCGCATCTTTCAGTAGTGAGATGCTCAGAAAACATACCGCTAAAGATCCCATAGGGTATGGGATACAAAGAAATTTCCGTCGGGCTTACCTCAGGGTGCGGTATACGCAGAAAAATTTCCGCCACGCATCCAAATATACCCCAAAAAATATCAGGGGCGGTACGGCTAAAGGAGACTATTTCGCCGCTCTGGATGCGTTGCGCCGTTTCCGTTCACGGCATGCCGGAACCGGAAACCCCGTATCGCCGAAACCACCGCATATCTTGGGCTGCATTGATCAAGGCAGTTTATGAGGTTGATCCGCTCAGGTGTCCAAATTGTGGTGGTACCATGAAAAACCATCGGATTTATAGAAGACGATGCCGTGATTGAGAGAACTCTCAAACATTATGTGGCTGGTGCTTATCCCTGCCTTTGCTCAAGCTGAGTGTGCTGTGCAGCTATAACTATGGGGGGGAGTAGCGATCGGGCACACAGATTTCAAGACTTTGAACTTGACAGGTTTCTTACACATGAGAAATATTTGACAACTCAGCGTGAATCGAGTTATCTTGTAAAAGTTAATGAACGACTTTAGTACTTTCATTTATGTTTTATACAACAGACAATACCTGATAGTATTTGCCCAATGAGAAGTGGTAGGCGGGGTACTTTTCCATAAACAAATTCAAAGGAGTAGTAGTGTGATTAAAGAAGTCCTTTATTCGGTATTCATTGCAGCAGTGGTCATCTTAGTGGGATGTTCAAACTCTCAATCACCCTCCAGTGCCTACAGAGAAATGGTTCAAGCCGAAAAAAACCAGAACTGGGGAAAGGTTTATGATTCCTATTGTGAATCCTCTCAGGAAAAAGTTGTGGAAATGTTTAAATCTATGCAGGCACTCAGCAACGGCCTGTTCTCCATGTTGACAGATGGAGAAAACGAGGACTCTGCAGGTCAGAGTGATAACGAACAACTTAGTGGCAGAGATTTTTTTGTAAAGACTATGACGTCGGGACAAGATATCTCTTCGAACCAAATCGGCAAGGTTATAGATGAAAAAATTACCGGGGACAGAGCTGTGCTCACCATAGAACTTGAAAAGGATGAGGATGATCCAAGGTCTGCTTTTATGGACGACACTGTAGAGGTGGGGATGGTGCTTGAAAACGGAAGATGGAAAATAGTTCTTGAGTAGAAGGCTGAATCTGATCTTTCAAAAACCCCTAATTCCCCCAAAGTTAAATTGACAGTACGAGGGATTTCGACATGAGTTTAAGTACACCTTCGTACTGTCAATCTGGTTTGTTTGTTTCTGCATTCCTGAAAAAACTCTGTGGCCGGCTCAGGTATACAAAGTATTCAACTATATTAATAGTTATATAATGAGTCCTATACGCCGGAAGTTTATTTGAAGAATACAATTCTAAATCTATTTTATGTCCGTTTGCATGGTGCGAATTGTATGTGTAAGTAAATAGTGGGTTAACCCGCTTTCTTGATTGAATTCTCCCTAGATTGTGCCCCAATACCGGCTATGTTACTATAAGCTGCTGCTTATTCTTTTTCTCTTCTTATTGGTTTAATATTAAAGTGTGGTGGATAATGTTTACAAAATATTAGCCTGTAAAAAGTTGTTACTGATTTTTGTCTTCAGCGGTGTATTATTATTATTTACAAAAAAGAAACAGTTGCTAATATCAATCAAAATGAAAATCTTGGTGATGTTGCATTCTCAGCAAAAATTGTACAAAGCGTGGTGCTCAGCAACATTATTTGCAATCCGAAACAGCTCCTGAAATGCACACTCTTAAGTCAAATGCCTGTATATGAAACCAGCCGCCCGGGTAAGCGCGCAAGGTTGGACGAAGGGTGACACTTTCTTAAGTGTCAGTGCGATCAGCAGGGCGGAGTCTTCGCAGCCCCATAAACGACGCACCGAGGAGGAACGACGAGCCCGTAGGAGAACCGACCCGAGTCCTCGAAGGGTTGCGCCCAAGGTATTGTTCTTTTTTGTATTATTCTCAGTTTGCATTGGTGTTTTTAGGATGCGATACAAAGGGTAGTCATCGAGCTCTAATGGGACCATTTGTGCTGGTCCGGAGAGCCTGTAAGGAATTCGTGATGTCGTTTTCGGCAGCCGCATCCTATCTCATTTACACTTTTAGTTTTATGACAGTCTCAGATTTCCCATTCAGCCTGTTATCCATTTTTTCCGAAATTCGCCCCTGCACTCCTCAGTCCCACATCTCCTTTAACCTGCTCTGTATGTCTGTTTTGGTACCCTCTTCAGCTTCGTCCTCGGTTGACGTTTGGGGTTCAGTACATATTTCATCCATCGAGCCCTTGACTTCAGGTGTAAAGAAACGGCTGCACTGTGCATAGACATGTCTGTCGGACATGCCTTTGGGTCTGGTATAAA
This sequence comes from Chitinispirillum alkaliphilum, assembly GCA_001045525.1. Classification (NCBI taxonomy): domain Bacteria; kingdom Pseudomonadati; phylum Fibrobacterota; class Chitinispirillia; order Chitinispirillales; family Chitinispirillaceae; genus Chitinispirillum; species Chitinispirillum alkaliphilum. Next base: position 9,955 of record LDWW01000035.1, read on the forward strand.
ACCGAAGTGGCCAGGTTACATACAGGTTATTTTTTGCCCGGGTCATGGCCACATATGCAAGTCTGAGCTCCTCACTTGTGTCTTCCGGTGAATCGGTGGCCATGTCGGAAGGGAGGCATCCATCTGCGGCATGAATAAGGTAAACCGTATCCCACTCACACCCTTTGGCAGAATGGATGGTTGAGAGAATCAGATAATCTTCATCTTTACTTGACTGGCCGGCAAGGTCACTTGTGGATGCAGGCGGGTCGAGGATAAGTTCGGTTAAAAAGTCAGTGCGTGATTTGTAGCCTGAAGAGAGTCCGGTGATATGTTCGATATCGTTAAAACGAATCTTGCCGTTTTCATACCGCTCTTCGAGAAGCGGTTTGTAGAAAGAGACGATGGAGTCAAGTTGACTGCCAAGGCTCTGCTCGCCCAGGGAGAGTTCACTGAGAAGAGTTGAAAGTCTGCCCACCTCCTTAAGCACAGGGGTGCTTGCGGGAACAGTTTTAAGTGAATCGAGGGTGTAGTTGTTAAGTGTTAGATGTTCAAAAATGGCTGAGGCTGTTGCGGGTCCTACTCCGTCAAAGAGTTGAAGGACCCTGAACCAGGCCATTTCATCTTTTCTGTTTTCCAGAATTTTAACAAAAGAGAGAAAGTCCTTGATGTGAGCAGCTTCCAGAAATTTCAAACCCCCGAATTTATGGAAAGGGATATTTTTTCTCACAAGTTCCAGCTCGAGTGCTGCGGAGTGAGAGCCTGCTCTGAAAAGGACGGCTTGATTTTTCAGTGGGATTCCCTCTTCAAGGTGTCCGAGTATTTTTTCAATCACACCATTTGCTTCACACTCTTCGTCTTTATAGGTGATAAGCTGTGGCCGGTTTGAACCTTTGCGTTTTGAGAAGAGGTTTTTGGTGAACCTTTCGCTTTCCTGTGAAATGAGTAAATTGGTGGTGTTGAGGATAGGCTCAGTTGATCTGTAGTTGTGTTCGAGTGTGACAATGGTTGTGTCGGGAAATGTTTTTGGAAAGTCAAGCATGTTGCGAACCGATGCTGCTCTGAAGCTGTAAATGCTTTGTGCATCATCCCCGACAACCATAATATTTTTATTTGCTTGTCGCATTCGCACAAGGATATCAGATTGCAGTTTGTTTGTATCCTGGTATTCATCGACGAGTATGTGGTCAAATCTCTTTTCGATCAGCTCTGCATTTTTCTTCTCTCCAAGGAGATGATACCAGTACAGGAGCAGATCATCATAGTCCAGGGTGTTTCTTCTCTGTTTAACTGAAACATATTCTCTGAAAATCTCCTTTAGCTGAGGTTTCCATCTCTCGCACCAGGGAAAGTGAACTTTGAGAATATGGTCAAGGTCTTCGCCGGAGTTCATTCTTCTTGAGTAGATGGCCAGAAGAGTTGATTTTCTCGGGAATCTACCCTTTTTTGCAGATTCGGTTTTTTTGTGTCTGATAACATCCATGAGGTCTTCGGCATCAGACTGGTCAAGGATTGTAAAATCGGGGCCGATCCCGGCTGCTTCGCTGTAGATTCGCAGCAGGCGGTTGGCAGCAGCATGGAATGTTCCGCCCCAGACAGAGGAGGTTGCGGAGCAATCTTTTTGCTGCAGTGCCTGAGCCGCTCTGGTGAGCATTTCCCTTGCGGCTCTGCGAGTGAATGTGAGCAGAAGAATCCTCTCGGGTTTAACTCCGGAGTTTATGAGATGAGCCACTCTGTAGGCGAGGGTTTTGGTTTTTCCGCTGCCTGCTCCGGCAACAACAAGCAGCGGCCCTTCACCAAAGGAAACCGCTTCCAGTTGTCTGCTGTTTAATTCCTTACTCCATTTTTCAATCTCTTTAATCATAAAACTAAAATCTTAATGGCCTTCTGAATTAGAGTTCGTAATTACCCTCAGATTCCGGTTGATACAGAATCTCCTCCACGATCAGTTCGATCTTTCCTTTGGGAACATCCCACTCGATTGTATCTCCTACCTTATAGCCAATCAGGGCGGTTCCAATAGGGGCCAGAACCGAAATCCTGTCTTCGCTTACATCTGCATTGGCAGGGAATACAAGTTGGATTACCATTTCATCGCCGGTGTCGAGCTCCCTGAGCTTGACTTTGGAGTTCATGGTAATCACATCAGGGGGGATCTCCTGCGGTTTAACCACTTTAGCCCTGTCCAGTTCAGATTTGAGTTTTTTCATATACTCTTTCTCTGAACCTGTGACACCTTCCCGGGTAATAAGGCCGGAAAGTCTTTTCATGTCCAACTCTGTGATATAGATATTCCGTATTTTCACCTCCACCAGCTCCTTTCTGAGTCTGTAGAAAAAATAGAGATGTTCATATCATAGTATTGCGATCAGGACAAAGATATATTATTTCACCTGCCCGGTAAATGAGATCTGTTATTGGGGAAAAGATGAGTTCAAAGGAACTGATGTGGGGTGGTTTTCCACAAAGGGGCGGCCTCTTAATTGCTTCCTGTTTATTTGTGTTAAGATCAGGGGTTTAAATGACCTGTTAAAATGCGCAGAAAAAAGGTTAAAACGCGGCGGCTATGTATGAGAGCGGAAGATGGTTTTGGGCTGATTTGTTGAAAATCCTCGCTGTTTTTGGAGTCGTACTGATTCATAGCTCCGCACCGTTTCTGGTGCAGTATAAACAAGCCGGGGAATTAATATGGTGGAGCGGAAATCTCTACAATTCGGCTTCGAGATGGTGTATTCCAGTCTTCATAATGCTAAGCGGGGCATTTCTGCTCAGAAAAACGCAAAAAGATTCAGTCCATACTTTTTTCAAAAGACGGGTGCAGAGAATTGCAATCCCGTTTCTTATCTGGAGCGTGATCTATTACCTGTGGAGGGTATACGCCAACAACGAACCGCTCCCCCTTTCCTCTTTTTTTACTCTCTTCCTGCAGGAACCTGTATACTATCACCTGTGGTTTTTTTATGTCCTTATTGTTCTCTATATCTTTGCACCGGTAATCGGTTCCTATTTGAAAGGGGCGCAGAGGCAAAATGTAGCCTATTTTCTGATCGTGTGGTTTCTGTTTGCTTCGGTTCTCCCTGTAATAGAAGAGTATTTCGGATTCCAAAGTTATTTCTCTTTGGGCAATATCGCATCCGCCTTTTATTACGTGGGGTACTTTGTTCTTGGATATCTGCTGAAGGATATGCAGCTGAACCGAAAACTGATAGTTTATATGTCCCTGGTTTTTTTTGTTTCATTTATGTTTACAGCTTATGGAACTTTTTTTCTAACAGTGGTTGAGAATGGCGGAGAGTTTGACGGGCTCTTATATGAATATTTCAGCTTCAATGTCTCAGCCATGGCGGTCGCTCTGTTTTTAATGGTAAACAGGTTAAAAGCTCCCAAACATAAGCTGGGCTTAAGGGTTGTATCAGAAACTGCGGTATGTGTGCCGGGTATTTTTCTTGTTCATGCTATGTTTATAGCGCTGTTTATCAGAGGAATGCTGGGGTTTACTCTCGATCAGAACACCATCCATCCGCTCCTTGGGATACCGCTTTTCGCCCTGAGTGTTTTCCTCTCTTCTCTGGTGATTGTGTATATCATAAGAAAAATTCCGGTAATTAAATATTCCGTGCCCTGAAAAAAAAAGTGAAGCTTAGGCGTTTAGTTAAATAAATAGATTAACCGGAGATCAGAAATGAGTTACAAAAATTTAAAAACTCTCCTTGTGCAGCGTTCTCTGCTCCCGCCGGTTTTCCTGGATTATGTCATCCCTGTGCTTTTTTCCCTGATATTGTTGTTTCTTATCTCTTTGCCCCAGGGAAACAGAAAAGAACTCTATATCATTGAGCAGGATGAGTATCAATCGTTTCTGCGCGTTGCCCACTCTTCATTGATGGAACTCTCTAAAGAGGAGGCATGGGAAACTGTGGTGCCCCGGGTTGAAACTGTATGGATCCCTTCGAGTGCGGATGGAAGCGATCAGCCTGCGCTTTTCTATAACTCAGGGTCCGATGCAAAAAAGCCTCTTCTTGTTGCCCTGCATAGTTGGAGTGCTGATTATAAACAGCATTACAGTATTCCGTATGGAATTTGGGCTGTGAAAAACGACTGGGTATTTATTCACCCCGACTACAGGGGGCCATATACCAACCCTCAGGCAACAGCTTCTGAACTTGCTGTTCAGGATATCCTGGATGCAGTTGAGTATGCAAAAAGCAATGCCCGTATAGACAGATCAAGAGTGTATTTAACAGGGTTTTCCGGGGGCGGGATGACTACGCTGATCATGGTGGGCCGGTACCCTTCGCTATGGACCGCCGCGGCTGCATGGGTACCGGTGTATGATCTTGTCCAGTGGTACGAAACAATCCAAGGCGCAGCGCACGATTATGCAGCCCATATAGAAAACTCCTGTGGAGGTTCGCCCCTTGAGAGCAGCGAGGCTTATCAGGAGTGCAAAAATAGAAGTGCAAGTACCTATCTGAGCAACGCTGTGGGAAAAGATGTTCAGGTTTATATCGCCACCGGTGTTGGTGATCTGTTTGTCCCCCCGGGGCATGGAGTTCAGGCTTTTAATGATCTGGCGGGAGAACCTGAACGGATCAGTCCTGAAGATATCTCGTATATCGATACTAATTACAGGCTGCCGGAACATCTTCTGGGAGAGTATTCCGATGAACTGTTTAAAATGGCGGGTTACGATCTTATATTCAGCAGGAAATCACAGAATGTCAAATTGCAGATATACGACGGGGGGCATGATATTGTGTATAATGCAGGGCTTTTCTGGCTTGGAGGACAAAAAAGATGATTCAAAGCTGCCGGCTGTGCCACCACAGCCAGCAACTTTGAATCCGGGTGCCTGGCAGACGGTTATCGTTTAGTTACTGATATTTGTCGCCTTTAGCAATCTTTCCCACATGTTGTCGAAACTGAACGAGCCTGACCTGCCATTATCATCTTCCTGCACCATGGGGTGGGTTCTTTGCGGGGTGCGGGATGCGTTTACGCTACTTTTGGCACGTGCAGCGGATGCCGATGCTGCCCGTGAGCTTCGAAGGGCCTGGGGGTTGTCGGTTTGTGCCAATGGGTGTGGATAGGTATAAGGTGTATAGTTTCTGTTTGGTCTGAGGAAGTAATCCCTGTTTTCCTGGATATGTTCTCTTGAGAGTCCTCTGTCACGGACAAAGGGTACGGCTGTTTCCTGGCCGTTCACTGTGTTGTTCCAGATGTGGAGGTCATGGATCTGGTCAATGCCCGGATAGCTTGAGGAGAGGTATCTTCCGTTTGGTCCTCTCATGAAAGATCTGTAGTTTTCAAGCATTATGGGTTGTGTGAAACTGCCTTCAAATTCGTTGTCAAAAATCACACCTGTCCCACCCCTTATAAACATCCCCATGAAGCTGTGTCCTGATTTGATTGTATTGCCATAGATCTCGTAGCTTCTGGTTCCTCTTCCGTACTCGTAGTTTCCGTGGGCATCGATGGGGTTGGTGTTTTGGTTTCCGTTGTCGATTGTGTTGTAACGGAAAACGTAACGTGCTCCGCGGTTGGCTGCGATTGAGTGGATGTTTCTTGCTCTGTGGTGACTGAAATAGTTATCCTCCACGTACACCGCATCATCACTTCCGAGTGAAAGCGGACGGTCCCATGATGCATCGTTGTCACCGTAGATCACAACATCGGTCATACCGTTTTCAAGAAATCTGTTGTTATCGATAACACCTCGTACGAAGCCGTGGGTTTGAACACCGCGTCTGCGGAAATTGGTGAATGTGCTGTTGTCAACTCTGAAGGTGAGATCGTTGCTTCTGAGCTGTACGCCTCCGCCTGCACCGTTTCCGTCAAGGACCAGGTTTGTGAGCCGGAAGAACCCTTCGGTGACCACATTGAAGATCCAGTTAAGGGAAGAGTTTCCTCTGAGGGTGGTTCCGTTGTCACCGGAGCCGGATATGGTGAGGTTTTTATTGACTCTGATAGAGGGGCCGTTGATATTGAAATTGCCTTCGGGGATAATGACTGTGCCGTTTTCAGGGGCAGCATCGATTGCAGCCTGGATGTCAGCTCTGCTTCCGCTTGCTGCACGAACTTCATCTGCTTGTGTTGTGCTAAGGGTTAAAAGGATAGTTGTAAGAATAAAAGATGCGTAGAGTTTGATTTTCATCTGGTCTACCTTATCTGTTTAGTGATAGGAAAGATGTGCATAGGAACATCTGTTTTGATTTTGGGGGGATTTCGAATTTGAATTGAAAATTATTTTTACAAAAACTTTCCCTCTGCTCTCATTGGCACTGTCATTGCACCTGTTTATCAGGAGAAATTGCCACTTTTAGAGCTAAGAGGCTAAAGATAGATGAAGAGAATTAGGAGTTTTTATCTTTTAATTTTTTTCTCCTTTTTACAGTATATACCGGGGGAAGAAATTTCAAACGGTCTGTTAACAGCAGAGCAAAGTGTAGATATAGCCCTGCGCAACAGCCCCTTTTCAAGGCGAATCGAGCAGCAGTACAGGCTCACCCGCAGTGGCAGGTATGATCTTATCAGCCCTGTTCTGCCTCAGTTAAGTTTCTCTTCAGGATTTTCCCGTTTTGGTGCAGAAACAGACATTCTCATTGATCCGGTTCCCGATCTTCCAGCCTCTGCGCAGGTGTTCACAGTCGATGAGTACCGTACACTGTTTTCTCTTTTTGGCAATCTGTTTGATCTGTCTTCCTTTGTTCTCCTTGGGCAGTTAAATACGGTAGATGAGATAGCGGATAACAGTTTAAGGGATTCAAGGGCGGAGCTGGCGTTAAATGTCAAAGAGTCCTTTTTAACGCTTGTTACCCTTCATAATGAGGTTCACGTTGCTCAGGCTTCGCTTGCCCAAAGTGAAGAGCAGCTTGAAATTGCCCGGGAGCTTCTGCGTCTGGGGGTGATAGCAAGAGCCGAACTTCTGCGGCTTGAGACAAATTTCATTGAGCAGAGGGTCAATCTGATTCAGGCTTCGCGCGTGCTTGAAAACAGCTTAAGAGGTTTTGCGGATCTTATCGGTGTCGATCCTCCGGTTCAAATCGATACGGTGTTGCCATTTCCCGATACAGAAGGGCCATTGCCGTCCCTCGATTCTTTAAGGGTGCTGGTCCTGGAGCGCAATCCCGGTCACAGAGTCTCAATCTTAACGGAAGAAAATCAGCGTGCAGCAGAGAGAGCTGTGCGTTTCAGGAGAGTGCCGACTTTAAGCGGTTCTTTCTCCTATGGATATACTGCACCGGAAATGTTTACAAGCTTAAGCCAGTGGCGCGAAAATGATTTCTGGAGCATAGGGTTTGATGTAAATGTGATGCTTTTCGAAGGGTTGTCCTGGAGGGGGCAGCGAATAGAGGCTGCCGCGCAATCCCAGATAGCACAAACCGAGGTCGAAATCTCCGTAAATGAGGTGATTCAGCAACTCGATGCTGCCTATGCCGATCTGCATGCCTCAAGAGAGGCGCTGACCCTTGTTCCCGACCTTTTGGAAGCTGCACAGGAGGAATTTAGGCTGATACGAGAGCAATTCAGGCTTGGCGCTGCATCTGCGCTCGATCTTCTGCAGGCTCAGCTCACCTTAAATCAGGCTCAGCTGCAATCTGTGAGCATTATTACAAATCACTACAGAACCGAAGCGGTGATTTTACGACTCGTTGGGGAATGGTAAAGGTGAAAAGGAAGATAAAGAGAATAACTGTTGTAGTTGTGTTGGGTTTGGTGGTGTTTTTGATTCTGCTTATCGCCCTTCTGCGAAGAGAGCCGCTCAGAGAGGTTGAGGTGTCTCAGGTTGTGCGGGGTGATGTTTTCTCGATGGTTGAGGCACGCGGGGAGATACGGCCTGAAGTTGAAGTGAACATATCCTCTTCCATTGTGGGCACAGTCGAAAAGCTTGAAGTTAAGGAGGGCCAGCAGGTAAAAGAGGGTGATTTGCTCATTCAGCTTGATCAGGAGGAGTTTGAGGCATCTGTGCGCAGGGCGCAAGCTGCCCTTGAGCTTACGCAGGCTGCGCTTGACCAGAGCAGGGCTCAGTGGGAGCGTGCCAGGGAGCTTTTTGAGGCTGAACTGATTTCAAGACAGGAATATGAAGCTGCTCAGGCTCAGTTCAGAACCGATCAGGCTCGTGTCAAGGAGGCCCGGGCTGCACTCGATGTGGCTTTGGGGCAGCTTGAAGAAACCATGATCACTGCACCGATGTCAGGCACTGTCACACAGCTCAATGTTGAAGTGGGAGAGCAGGTTATAGTTGGTACAATCAATATCCCCGGTACCGTGCTGATGGTCCTTGCGGATCTTACACTTATGCAGGTTCACGGTGAGGTTGATGAGGCCGATATTCCCCTGGTGGAAATCGGACAGGATGCAATTATCGAGGTTGATGCAATTATCGAGGTTGATGCAATTGGGGAGAGGGTTTTTAATGGGGTTGTAACAGAGGTGGGATTGGCTCCGCTGCCTCCGGAGGAGTTCGTGGCGCCTGAGGGGTTTGTAAGCTACAGCGTGACAGTCGACATTCAGGATACAATCGAAGAGCTCAAAACCGGGATGACCGCTTATGCCGATATAATAACCGCAGAGAGCAGAAACGTACTTGTGGTTCCGGTCGAAGCTGTCCAGATCCGCCCCGCTGAGCAGGCCGGAATTTTGCTTCAGGAGAGGGCGCCGGGAGAAGACATCGAGGCGGTATTTGTCTACCTGCAGGGAACAGCTGTTTTGGTTGAGGTCCGCACTGGAATTGCCGGTTATCAAACAATAGAGATTGTCGATGGACTGCAGGAAGGGCAATTTGTGATCACCGGCCCTTTTGCTGTGGTAAGGGAGCTGAGGAGTGGTGAGATGGTTGGGGTCACAAGATAGAACAAACTTCATCTTGAATTATCCAGAGGTTTTGGACAAAACTGTTTGGATTGGAGCACCATGCTTATTGAGCTTCGGAATATATCAAAAGTGTACAGAATGGGTAGTGTTGAAGTTGGTGCTGTGAAGAACCTGAATCTCTCTGTTGGCAGAAATGAATACGTGTCAATCATGGGGCCGTCCGGTTCCGGCAAATCTACACTTATGAATATAATAGGGTGTCTGGACCGTCCAGGAGCGGGAGATTACATATTAGATGGGGAATCGGTTCTTAATCTCGGTGATGACAGACTGGCGCAGATCCGTAACCGCAAGATTGGATTCGTGTTTCAGACGTTTAACCTTCTTGCTTCTGAAAGTGCGTTGAGCAATGTTGAGCTCCCCATGCTTTATGCCGGGGAAACGGTTTGGGAAAGAAAGGATAAGGCCAAAAGAGGGCTTGAGAGTGTAGGGCTTGGTCAGCGTGTGATGCATAAGCCTTCTGAGATGTCCGGAGGTGAACGGCAGCGTGTGGCCATTGCCAGGGCTCTTGTAAATTCACCGCCAATGATTCTGGCTGATGAGCCCACAGGGAATCTTGACAGCAGCACCGGTGCAGAGATAATGAGAATGTTTGACCAGTTGTTCCTGGAGGGAAAAACCATCATTCTGGTTACCCATGATCCTAAAGTGGCAATGCATGCCAACAGAATTGTAAGGATAAAGGATGGCAGGATTGAAAGTGATGAGACGGCGGTAAAATGAATCTGTTTGAATCGATCCGACTTGCTGTCGGCGCCATATGGGCACACAGACTCCGTTCCCTGCTCACAACCCTTGGTGTGATGATCGGTGTTATGACCGTCATAGCGATGCTTGCACTTATTGATGGGATCAATTCTTTGGTAGCAAACCAGCTTGCTGCACTCGGAACCAATACTCTCTATGTTCAGAAGTTCCCCTGGACAATGACCAGGGAAGAGATGCTTGAGATGAGGAGAAGGAGAAATCTCACTCTTGATGATGCTTCTGCGGTCGAAAACCAAATTGACCTTGCACAGAGAGTCGCACCGATGCTCTCGTCCGCAATGGCTGTAAGGCGAGGGGCTATTGACCTTGTCGGTGTAGAAATTATAGGTACATCACCCGATTATCAGTTCATTGCTGAATTAGATATTGAGTCGGGCAGACAGATGCTCCCTGTAGATCTGACACAGAGCAGGCAGGTTGCAATGATCGGAGCTACCGTGGCACGGGAATTGTTTCCCGCTGCAGATCCTGTGGGTAGAAGACTGCTGATAGGAAACAGGCGGTTTGATATAATTGCGGTTCTTGAGGAGGTCGGGGCTGTATTTGGAGCCGATCAGGATAACAGGGTGTTAATCCCGATCTCTACGTATAAAAAAGTGTTTTCCGGTCCGGTAACATTGGTTGGAGAGGAGTCGGTAACGATAATTGTTCAGCCCCTCAGTCCTGAATTGATAGAGGAAACTTCAGAGCAGATTCGTGAACTGCTCAGAAGAAGAAGGGGGCTTTCTGCGGTAGAAGATGATGATTTTTCAATCAATACCGCTGAGCAGCTCCTTGAAACTTACCGCACTCTCACTTCCGGAGTTTTTGGCTTGATGATCGGGGTAACATCACTCTCTCTGATTGTCGGCGGAATCGGAATAATGAATATAATGCTTGTTTCTGTTTCCGAGAGAATTCGTGAGATCGGTATAAGGAAAGCTGTGGGAGCGAGACGCAGGGACATACGCTCCCAATTCATTATAGAAGCTGTTGTTCTTTCATGTGCCGGTGGTTTCATTGGTATGGCACTGGGGTTTATGGTTGCATGGGGGGTATCGGCCGTCATTGATTTACCTGCAGCGGTGACCTGGTGGTCTATACTTCTTGGATTTGGTTTTTCTGTTATGGTAGGAGTGTTCTTTGGATGGTATCCTTCAAAGCGAGCATCGGAAATGGACCCTATCGATGCACTTAGACGGGAGTAGAATAAAGTACTCAGTTAAATCACACTGTGAGGAATAGAAATCTTCAGGTTCCCTCTATAATCCAATCCAGTTGGAAAATTTTCAAAAGGCTTTTGGAGAATACTGTTGTTTGGGCTTTTCTGTGTGTCAAAAATTACAGCTGGCAATCAATAAAATAAAAAAAGGCTGTCGGTTGACACGGGGTCTGTGGAAATAAAGACCGCTCGCTGTTTTCACTTTGAGGAAAAAGAGTTGGTTTTGCAGCTTTATTACGGATCCGGTCTGCACTTCACGGTTTTGGTTGGTATGCATGTGATAGTGCAGGGCTTGCTGCAGGATTGCGTGATATAAGAGTTTCAGGTCAGGCCCCTGTACTCAACGCATCTCCGAAAAATCTGGCAAATCCGAGAATTTCAGTTATATTATAGAGATAAGTTGAGTGGAATTTTTCCTCATTCATGCAAGTTAAACGATTAATTTGAAAGGTAGCACATGAAAAAAGGAAACAGGTTACAATTTATCGGGGTGGTAGTTTTCATTGCTTTGTTTTACACGCATTCTTCAGGGCAATATCGCGCTTTTCCGCAAGCCGTTGATTTTCCAAACACCATAAAGCCTTCACACGTTACCCAGCAACAGATGAACAATTCGATTACCTCTTTTTACGAGAGCTGGAAAACGGATCTGCTTCGTGACGCGGAGAGTACAACTGGTGGGTACTATATATATGCTCCTGGTACCAATACCACACAGGATGCGCTGACTGTTTCAGAGGCGCATGGTTATGCCATGATTATAGCTGTATTGATGGCGGGTTATGATCCTGAAGCACAGGATATTTTTGATGGTTTGTTCAAAATGAAAAGAGTTCATCACTCAACACGCACTCCGTATCTTATGTCCTGGCAGATAACGGGGAGGAGCAATTCACATGAGAATATAGGTGATCGTCATGAGACTGCTACTGATGGGGATCTTGACATGGCATACGCTCTTCTTCTTGCACATTACCAGTGGGGCTCAAACGGGTCGATCAATTATCTTCAGGAGGCCAAGAACTCTATCGCAGCGATCCGTGATTTCGACATGAGTCACTCTACCAACCGCCTTAAACTCGGCTCGTGGGCCAGATACACCGATGAGCATGAAACCAACACCCGGTCTTCAGATTGGATGCCTGCATTTTTCAGAAACTTCAAAGAGCATGATAACCACAGGATCTGGGATGATGGAATCAGCACAATTTACAGTATATTCAACGCAGTGAGGCATAGCACCACAGGATTGGTTCCCGATTTTGTCGTTGGTCACAATCCGGTTCCTGCTTCGGCATATTTTCTGGAGACCCGGTATGATGGGGATTACCATAATAATGCCTGCCGTGTGCCGTGGCGAATGGCGCAGGATTATATCCATTTCGGGGCACAAGAGTCAAAAAACGCCATGACCAGAATGATGGATTTTTTTCTGGAAAGTACAGGTGGGGATCCGGGTAATATAAAGAATGGCTATCTGCTTAACGGGACTCCCACAAGAGATGACAGATGGGGACCATGGAGATCATACCTTTCACCCATCATGGTTGGTGCAATGATTGATCCCAAGTACCAGAGTTTTTTAAATCAGGGCTGGGATTTGATGAACAGATGGAATTCTCAGGACGGGTATTACTCAAGCACTATTAACCTTCTCTGCATGCTTCTTATTTCAGGAAACTGGTGGAATCCACATATGCCGGGAGCGCCCGATGGGTATATGCTTTCCACTAATTCCAGAGGGGGCACTGTTTCAGTATCTCCCGAGAGGAGCATTTACGAACCCGGGACTCAGGTTCAGCTTACGGCTGCGCCTAATTCCGGTAACACTTTCACAGGCTGGACAGGAGATATTTCTTCTTCTGAAAACCCTGTTACCATCACCATAAATTCAAACATGAGTGTGATTGCGAATTTTTCCCGTGAGGACGGGGGGGATATTGAGCCGGATAATCTTGTGATGCTTGCGGACTGGGGTGCAGATAGTGATAATCTGGGTTCAGCCATAGACACAGGGAGCTCAATTGTAAGTGGTGGAGTGGCAGAGATGAGTTACTCTATTGTTCCGCGACCTGACAGCAGCTCATGGCCCTGGGCAGAAATGACGGCTTCTTTTGACAACGATTTTACCGGTCTTTCAAAAGTCACTCTGGTTTACCGAAGTACCAATTCTTTTGATGTGGCACTTGGGATGCCTGGGTTTCTTGATGATGGAACGGCACATCGAAAAACCTTGAACGCAAGCAGTTCATGGAGTACCGTAGAAATCCCAATTTCAGAATTTGAACAACCATCCTGGGTTGCAAATAAGACAACACTCAGCACAAACAATATTGAGGTTCTGACTATTCTCCCCATACGCAACGATACAAGACAAACTAACGGTACAATTGAAATCCAGTCAATTGTTTTTGATGGGGTAAGCTGGGCGACTTCAATTACAGCCAAAAAATCCAAGAACCTGGACAGAATGTTTTCTGGCGCAAGTGTCAACATAAGAAATAATATGCTTGAGCTGCAGGTAAATGAACCCGGAAGGTATTCGCTTACCTTAAACCAGCTGAATGGAAGAAGGGCTGCGAACTATGCAAATGAGTATTTTTCTGCAGGTTCCCATTTTATACCGTTTAATTCGAACTCATTAACCCCCGGTGTATACCTTCTGAATCTCAGAAAAGAGGGCAATGTTTCGCTGGGAAAAGTTAAAAGGGTTTTGATCAGATAACCCCCCTCAGTGTTGTGTCGGGAGTAAAGGTGTTTCTCAGGTTTTGAGGAGCACCTTTACTGTTTATGCATATAATTTTTCTTTCCAGCTACTCGACTGTTAAGAAAATACCCTGACTCGTTTCGCCTCTTTTCTTCTGTAGTAAAACCCCGGGAATATTATTTTAGTATCCGGACCAGTAAAATAATGGAGGAGTGTTTGGCATATGAGACTATCGGTGCCGTATAATCCTGACCCTGAAGTTTTCGAAGAAATCTGCGGGTTTGGTGAAGTGAAAGAGGTGTATGGCAAACTGCGTCAGGATATAATCGGTGGTGGCCGGTCCTCTTATACGCTGCCATCTGTCACTCTTAAAAAGCTTGAAAAACAGATCGGACATGGTGCGGAGAAAGGTGTTGTATTCAATTATCTTCTCAATGCGGCATCTCTGGACGGAAGTGAGCAGACACGCAGGGGGCAGAAAAGGATAAGAAGATTTATAGATCAAATCTGTGATGCCGGAGTCAGGGCTGTCACGGTATCATCACCACTTCTTTTGAGAATTTTAAAAAAAGAATATCCTCAGCTTTCTGTACGGGTAGGTGTTTTTGCAATGGTGGGTAATTTAGGTAAAGCCAGGCAGTGGGAGGATTTGGGTGCAGATGTAATTTGTCTGAGTGCCATAGCGGTAAACCGGAATTTCGACGAGCTGAAGCGGTTGCGTGAGGGTGTGAGCTGTGGTCTTCAGTTACTTGTAAATGCAAGTTGTCTCAGAGATTGCAGCTGGGAGCTTGCTCATATGAACATGCTGACTCAGGCATCGCGTACGGGACATCAAAACAGAGGCTTCAATCTCGATTACTGTTTCCTTCACTGCTCTGGTACCCGAATAAAAAATCCGGTTAATTATATAAGGTCAATATGGATTCGTCCCGAAGACATTTATCTCTATGAATCGATGGGTTATGATGATTTCAAGCTGGTTGAGAGAAGCTGTCCGGGAGATCTGCTTATCCTAAGAATTAAAGCTTACATAAAGAGAAATTTTGAGGGTAATCTTCTGGAGCTGGTTGGGCCGGTTGCCAGGGTTAAGATGGAACAGGGAATGAGAAAACGGGAATACCTCTCTATGCTAAGGCGCATGGTGCACCCGGGGAAAATCAAGATTTCAAGCCTTTTGAAGTTTAAAAATTACTGTGAGGAAGTAATTCCCGGTTTGTATGATGAAAAATCTCCTGTTTACATAGACAATCGCTCGCTTGACGGGTACCTGGAGGAAATACGGAACAGAAATTGTCAGAGTCGGGGATGTCTGGACTGTGGATATTGCAAAAAAATTGCCGGTAAAGTAGTACGGGTCAATGAAGAGTGGCAGAGGCGCATGATTCAGAAGAACAGAAAATTATGGGAAGAGATGGATTGTGGCAGGTTCTGGTAAGGTTCTTTTCCTTGCAGATTTCTCAGTCACTTTTTCCTATGAGAAGTGCGGCGTTATGTCCCCCAAAGGCAAAAGAGTTACTTATTGCGAAATTTATCGGTGCCGAAACTGATTTTTTTACGAAGTTAAGCGGGGCAACCGGGTTAAAAAGGTTGGGGCAGGGGTGTAGTTTCCCCTCTTTTATGGAAAGCAGACACACTGCGGCTTCAATTGCCCCCGATGCTCCGATTGTGTGACCGATCAGTCCTTTGGTGCTGTTTATGTATGGTTTGTGCGGAAATTGCTCATCCAAAATCTGTGTTTCGATTTGGTCATTGAGCTCGGTGCCGGTGCCGTGAGCATTTATATAGTCAATTCGGTTTGTTTCAATACGTGCATTATTGCAAAGTCGTTCGAGCATCGAATTGATCTCTGTCCCGGAGGGGTCGATACTCATTAAACTGTAAGCATCGAAGGATTCTTCGTAGTTTATGATCTCCCCCAGAATCGATGCGTTGCGCTTTTGTGCATGGTGGAGGGATTCCAGGACCAGCATACCCGAACCGCCTTCTGAGAAGAGAAATCCGGAACGGTTCTGATCAAAAGGGCAGTTCGCGCTTTCAGGCTGATCGCACCTTTTCACCAATGTTTTGGAATCATCAAACCCACGGAAAATTCCACCATGATCCTCATACAGGTATTCACTTCCACCCGTTAAAATAAAGTCGGCCCGCCCCGAAGCAATCTCCTGAAATGCCTGCCCGATTGCCATGGTTCCCGATGCACAGGCACTGCAGACGGTTCTGTTTATTCCCTTGAGGCCAAATTTCAACCCGGTATATGCAGCTGGTGCGTTGGGCATAATCATAGAAACTATAAAGGGATTGAAGCGGCGGCTCCCCTGAATCCTCTCCTTTACACGAACGAGAGCGGATTTAATCTGAGGATGTTCATGCTCGATTTCCCCAAGAGTTTTCAGATCATTGAGCAGAGGGGTTTTTACTTGGTTGATGTTGTTGTGAAGCAGGGAATTTATACCTCCTACCCCTGTGCCTGTTATCACGCCGCTTCTCATTGGGTCAAGAGTATCACATGTATATGTGTTGTGACGTTTATCTGCCTGTTCTATACATATGCCAGCCATGGCGAGGGCTTCAAACGATGCCTCAATTGTAAGCATTGTCACCATATCAAGCTGCATCGATTCTATTCTGCTGATATGATCGGGGGAAAAGGCTATCTTCGGTAACGGAGCCCATAGCTTGGAGGTATACTGCTTATGTTTTGTCCAGTTTTCCGGAATAGGGGCAACACTCTGTTCACCGTTCAGGGCAGAATTCCAGAAACGCTTTACTCCCTGCCCAAGTGGGGTACAAAGCCCGATACCGGTAACTACAACTCTGTTATTGATCATGAGAGTTTCATTCGTGATTCAATGTACTGGGCAATTGTTTGGGGTGTTGTAAGCTTTGCGGCTTCCTGATCATCGATACTCTCTCCAAACTCCTCTTCGAGAGCCATGAGAAGGCTTACTGTGTCAAGTGAATCTGCATTGAGATCCTCTTTTATCCGGCTGTCGGGTTTTATGGAAGATTCCTCAATCCGTAGAACTTCTTTGATAATCTCAGAAACTCTTTTGTATACTTCTGCACTGTCCTCCACTTGAACTCCTCTCTAAATGTAAAACCTTACTGAGTGAAAATAGTATTTTATCGTTAATTGAAAACAGGTTTAAAATTCAAAAGAAAAGATTACCCGATATGGCTCACAGATTAAAAAAACAAAAATCACCTCATTTATGGATAAAGGGGTTGGGAAGTTCTGTTCCTCCTTCTGTTCTCAAACAGCAGAGCGCTTCGGAGATGATCGAGGAGTATTTCAAGGATCAGCTCACGCCAAGGAGCATAGATGTTATCCGGAAAGTTTTTTCGCATGAGAGTGTCAGGACACGCAGGGTAGCTCTTGATGAGGGGATGGAATGGAGGGATCTTAAGAATGAGGATCCCGACAGGCGTGCAGAACGTTTCCTTAAGTGGGCTGTTTATCTTGGATGCGATGCGGCAGAAAAGGCAATGAAGAAGGCGGGTGTAAAACCTGCGGATGTGAGGGCTTTGGCTGTCAACACCTGTACCGGTTATGTGTGTCCGGGCTTAAGTACATATATCTCTCAGGAACTGGGGCTTTCAGGAGATGTGATGGCATTTGATCTGGTTGGAAGCGGATGTGGCGGCGCTATTCCTGTTTTGCAGTGTGCGGGAAATGCTCTTGGTTCCTTCGATGATGGAGTTGCTTTGGCTATTTCGGTTGAAATCTGTACAGCTACTTTTCAGATGGGAAATGATATCAGTCTTATTGTTTCGAATGCGCTGTTTGGTGACGGAGCAGGTGCAGCTGTTATCGGGAGTCAAAGCCCGGGGCTTGGTGTACTGAGCTGGTCAAGTTTCTACGAACAAAAATTCAGAGAAGAAATCAGGTTTACCTACAAAAACGGACAGCTTCATAATAAACTAACCCCTCAGCTTCCAAAGATTATCGGTGAAGTTGTACCCCCTTTTGTAACTGAATTTTTGTCCTCAAATGAGCTTGCGCCGGGAGATATCGCATTCTGGGCGATTCATCCCGGGGGGGACAGGGTCATAACGGAGCTCCAGAAGGCGCTTGGACTGAGTGAAAGGGATGTGGCCCCGGCGCGCACGGTTCTTAAAAATCTGGGTAATATGTCATCACCAACAGTATGGTTTGAACTTGAAGACTATATAAAAGGATCCCCTTGTAAAAATGATAAGATTATGATGCTGGCTTTTGGGGCAGGATTGTCGGCTCATACCGTTCTGCTGGAAAATCAAATGTAAATGTCAGGCAGAACACCGGAATGAGTTGCCAAACATGAGCAAATACAAAATTTATAAAAGGCAGGAACACTTCGGCTTCCCTACAGTGCGGAAAAGACTTCACTTACCAATCTTTTCCGCTTCATACAAAGCGGTTACCCCAAACATGAAAAATTTTCTTTTCCGTATAGAAAACCCATGTTTTCTGAACAGTTTTATAATGTGTTTGTTATCGGGAAATCTGTTCAGGCTTTTTGCAATATAGGAATAGATTTCAGGATTACCGTGTAAAACCACTCCCCAGAGCGCACCCCAGAGGTAAAGGAAGAAAAATTCTGCCTTTGAGAGAATGGGGTTGCTGAATTTTGCAAAGTCAAGAAGTATCACCTTGCCGTCCGGTTTGAGGACCCTGTTGATTTCAGTAAGACAGATACCAGGGTCCGGGGCATTGCGCAGAGCATAACTGCCGCATACCACATCTACAGAATTACTTTTTATTCCAAGATGATTCATATCCTGAAGAGAAAAGGGGAGTGAACATTTAGCCTTCTCAGGTGCCTGGCTTACCATCTCAGGGCTTAGATCCGAGGCTACAACTTTTGCCTCCGGAAAACGCTTTTTGCATCCGTAAGCGATATCCCCCGTACCTGAAGCGATATCCAGTATTACACCCTTGCCGACCGGAGGAATCATTTGGAGAAGAACTCTTTTCCATGCCTTGTCCCGGTTAAAGGAGAGAAGACGGGTTACCAGATTGTATTTGGGAGCCACAACAGAGAAAAGCCACTTGTTGTAGGATTTTTTCTTTTCCGGGTAACTGAGAGTGTCTTCTGAAAACTTTGATTTCAAAGTGTTTGTTTCTCCGGGTTTTGTTTGGATGTCTTTACAGTTAATCAACTGGTGTGAAAATGTGTAATCAGTGATTAAAATAGTATCTGTGTAGTTGATCAATTGTTAAAAGAAAAATGAAAATACTGCATGGTGTATCTTTATACATGTGATAAAATGAGCAGAGCGGATAAGGGAGAATGTCTTTGGTATCGATTTTTTTATTGTTCATCTCCCTTAAAGCTTTGCCAGTTTTGGCGGTAACACTGGGAGTATTCAGCTTGAAAATTTTTGCCTCTGTATCGGTGTTTTAATCCTCTTCATCCCACTCATCGGACAGATCCTCTTCACAATACCCTTTTTGGAAACAGTCCGGACAGTAGGCGTTGCACCCATAGGTGATAAAGGATGAGCTGTTTTTTTCCGGAATCGCTACCTTATCGGTAAGAACATGGTCGATAATGTAATTATAGAGAAGTTTGTCAGGCACGGTATCGGGGCATTCCACATAGATGTTATACTTACTCAGAATAGAGAGGATCTCTTCTGTTTTTTCATTAAGCTGTTTTTCATCGAGAGAGTCAGAAGGGGGGAATGTGTAATTTTCAGGGAAAAGAGAACGGACAGAGCTTTCGGGGCCGCTCTCCATATGCTTGATCTGATCAATCAATGAGTTGTTCTCACCCGGTTCACCAATTGGTTCTGTTGATTTTTGTTTGTCCCAGTCAGTGTTGAAAATCATATCTGCACCTCTTCGGTTAATATGTTAGGTGGATTTGTCTCCGCATGTCAGGAGCTTGATGTGAAGACATAGAAATATAAGGGAATCGGGATTTGTTCAGACCGCCGGTGATTGATTTGCAATCACTGTTTGTTTTCCGGAAAATTTGCCGGATAAGCGGGAAAAGGCACTTAAGGTGCATAAATATTGAGAATAGTTTTGTCGGGAATATTTCAATATACATAATAAGGAGCGGATATCGAAAGGAGAATTTACCGGGAGCGGTGGTAGTGCTTCTTTGGGGGGATTTCTCTTGTGGTATATCTTTTGCGCCTCTCAAAACTGTGGAAAATGGGAGTGTACTTGAGGAGAAAAAGATCAAAATGAGTGTGGAAATTACGGTTTGTGTCTGTACCTACAAACGTCCAGAACAGCTGAATCGTTTGCTGGAAAAACTCAAGTTCCAGAGTATCAGGGAGCAGGGTTTGGAGTTTCGGGTGGTCGTTGTGGATAACGATTCCAATCGCAGCGCAGAACAAACGGTTGAGCGTGTTTCTGCCGTAGTGAACTACACTGTTATATATGTATGCGAGCCGCAGAAAAATATCTCCACAGCCAGAAACGCTGCAGCCAGAAGCGCTGGCGGGAGTGAATTTGTGGCTTTTATCGATGATGATGAATTTCCGGATGATAACTGGTTGAGCAGAATGCATAAAGAGTGTACTGGCAGGGGGGTGACGGGTGTTATGGGGCCTGTGGAGCCTCATTTCCCTCAAGATGCCCCGGCTTGGCTGGTTAAAAGCGGCCTTTGCAACAGAAAAAGATTCAAAACCGGTACTCCGTTACACTACCCTCCGATGATGAGAACCGGTAATGTGCTTCTCAAAACTGAGATATTCTCAGGTGGTCTTTGGTTTGACCCCAAATTTGGGCTCAGTGGCGGTGAAGATAAAGATTTTTTCACCCGCGCGCTTCAGCTCGGGTACTCTTTTATGTGGTGTGATGAGGGGGTGGTATTTGAAGAAGTTTCACCTGCGCGACTCAGCAGAAAGTACCACCTTAAAAGGGCGCTTCTTAGAGGCGCTCTCAATGGAAGAAAAACAGGAAAAGCAAGTTTTGCGGTTTTTAAGTCCGCTTTCGCTTTTCTTACCTACTCTTTGGCGCTTCCTCTCTTGTCCCTCAGAGGACATCACCTGTTTATGAGATATCTGGTCAGATCATTTGACCATATCGGGCTTCTGCTGAGTGTGTTTGGGGTGGAGCCGGTTAAGGACAGGGAGAGTATGGGAGGGTGAGGGGAGAGAGTGAAGAAGGAGAGAGTGAAGAGGGAGAGAGTATTTAACAAGCGAGGTTTCAATGCTGATCGTTAATGCGGATGATTGGGGAAGTTCCGAAGAGACTACAAATACAATCAAAGAATGTTTGGATTACAAGATTATAGATACTGTAAGCGCTATGGTTTTCATGAAAGACTCTCACAGAGCTGCAGATATGGCTCTTCAGGAGGGAACAAAAACCGCTCTTCATGTAAATTTCACCACACCTTTCGACGGTGATGTGCATTCGGTCAGGTTGAAAGAGGCCCAGCTCAGGCTTATAAAATATCTGCGCAGTTCAAAACTTGCTCAGCTTGTATACAATCCCCTGCTTACAAGAGATTTTGAATACGTGTTTAATTCTCAGTGTGAAGAGTTTACAAAACTATACGGAACGGTTCCGAATCGTATCGATGGACACAATCATATGCATCTATGCGCAAATATGATATTTGGCGATCTTCTGCCACGAAACATCCGGGTAAGAAGAAATATTACTGTGAGGAGAGGCGAAAAAGGTATGGCTAACCGCTTCTACCGATCTTTCTTAGATAAAATTCTGGAGAAAAGATACATATGTACACACTTTTTCTATCATATACAGCAAATAAGCAAAAATGGTAAAGAGAAAAGAGCTGAACTGCTCTGTATGCTTGAAGATCAGGCACAGGTAAAGTTCATTGAGTTGTTGGCGCACCCACAGCAAAAAATCGACTATGATTATCTCTTAAGCAAAGAGTTTATGGATGCTGCATTCAGAATACCGCGGGGAGACTTTTCCGGATGCCAGCAAAGTCGCCAGATTCTGAAATGAAATGACTTGATCGCACTACCCATTTCAGGGCCCGCAAAAAGGCACTCAGTATCGCTGTGGTTTCCAGATTCAGGCGCAGTCTGATAACCGGCACCGTTAACCCACCTTTTAACGGATCTTTTGTCTCATCCATTTTTTCCCGCTATTAACCATTAAATGATATTTGTTGTGAGCGAGTCCTTTAGTCTGCATAGATTCCTGAAAAGGGTCGTTTGCAATTTAGTTCATTTACCCCCGATTGTAAGAGCCGGTTTTAGAGTACATTAAGCAACGAAGCTATGATCTGGTTTTTCCCGCTATACTGTTTTACTTCATTCGCTTTTTTACCCCATTTTAATACTTATTCTGGACATCTGTGGTGAAATATGAATTTCACGGCTCTTGGGTAGGGAATCTGAGGTATAAATAGCCGTATAGGCCATTGGAATTGGGATAAAACATTGACCAGTCATGAAAAAACGGGTTTTTGGCCAGAACTTATATTAATTTACTATACAGGTCATATTTCAAAAAAAATGCCGTTTAAAAAAAACTTAAAAAAAATGTTGAATTTAACGAGTTTTGACTTCTATAATTTTACACAGATGAGCAATTATGCTCCTGATTTGAAACTCACGATGAGTAATCAAATCGGAAAAATTTTTTTATCCTTAAACGGAGGTTCGCTTTATGTTTAAAAATCAAAAAGGTTTCACCCTTATTGAGCTCATGGTTGTAATCGTTATTATCGGTATCCTGGCCACACTGGCTATCCCAAGGTTCACAGATGCAGCAGTAAGGGCAAGGGCTTCTGAGGCTCCGAGAGTACTGGCTTCCTATGAGAGTGCTCAGCTTGCGTATATTGCTGAACGTGGAACCCCGGGCAATCTCGATAATCTTATAATGGAAGATGCCGAAACAACGCAGTGGTATAATTATGAAGAACAAGGAGAAGAAGGTGGAACCTATAGGGCAACAGCGCAGGGTAATATCGGAGGCATCGGATGGCTGCAGACAGAAGTGCGTAATGAGGGAAGACCAAGACGTACAATTGAAGATAACACAGAGGCTGCGGTAGAAAAATACTTGCCAAGTTTTTTTGCAACAGTATCCAATTAATGTTTGCCTGGTGTTGTCTGGCCGGTACGGATTACCTGTATCGGCCAGTTTACGTTAACTCCCCTTTTTGTCTGTTTGGATTCCCCTGTAATAGCCCGTCAGGCAGACCATTAAATTTTTGGACTTAGGGAATAACACCCTTTTGGGAGCAGCGGAGGTTTTTTATTATTGCTGCCTATCAGAAGAGATTTAACTCTTTGGTTTCTTTGAGATGTTTTTCTTTAACGCTCTGCAATCTGGTAATGTGAGACAAATCCCAGTAAAATCCAAAAGATATAGGCAACAGGTACAACACTGATATTGAAAAAAGCCTGCACAAGGTAACCAGTGATTGCTGCCATAACCGGTAGCAGGATTTCTGAATTTTTGATGTTATTCACTCCTTTTTTCAAAACCAGCCCAATGAAAAAAAGGTAAACAAGCAGTGCTGGGATACCGGAAGATACTGCAATGTGAAGATATTCATTATGAGCTCGATCAAAAATTAAAATCCTGCCAAAAGTTTCTGTAATATCTTCAGAAAATCTATCAGTAAAGACAAGGCCCAAATTTTCGATTCCATGACCAAAAAGTGGTTTTTCCCTGATCAGTTGTATAACTCTTACCCATATGTAGATTCTGCCATTACCTAAATTTTCAGATTCCGGTTCGTTGTTAAGTAACGTTATTGCATCAGAGGAGATAGAATTAAATCTTTTCTGCAATGAAGACTCTGAAATCAGGTTGAATGATAATGTGACAAAAATTGATATGATCACTACACATGTAATTCGCAGATTTTCATATGTTTTTCTCTCAGTGTAAAACCATATCAGAATGACAGTTAAGCAAACAGAAACAATCGCACCAATTAAAGCACTACGGGTCAGTGTGCAAAACAGGCTGAACAGGATTATTGCGTAATTTAAACCCATGCTATTTTTCTTCGTTTTTACGAACATGAACAGAGCCACAGGCAGCATCATCATTAAATAACTGCCAAAAAAGTTGGGGTTGGAGAAAGTCGAAAATGCCCTAAAGTAGTTTTGTTTCTCTACTGGTCTTGGTAAAGGATCAATTCCAAAGAACTGTAAAATCCCGTAAAGAGCCAAAACCGCAGCGCTTATCATCAGATAGTTGAAGAACTTGTAATCAGTCAATTTTATGGATCGTGCTGCCAGGAAAAGTAAAAAATAAATAATCAGGGTAAGAAAGCCCTCATCACGTGCATATGAGCCTGAAAATGCCAGGGAAAACGATTCGGCAAAAAACAAGGAAACTGCGAGAAAGAGAACATACAGGGACAGATTTATATTGATGGGATCAAAGGAGATAAACTGGTCTATTTGCTTACGGTTTTTTAAGATAATCAGAAGATAAGCCATTACCAGTGCTGAAAGGGCATAAATTCTTTGCGAGTTGTGTGTGAAACCATATTCCGTCACAGGTATAATAATAAACGGAACAATGGAAACTGCAATGATTAGTATTTGATAAATGTGTGTTTTTGATTTGGTGATCTTCTCCATATCAGGCCGTAATCTTTTTTTGAGGTTTGCCACTTATCACAGAGGTAACGTGATAAATTCTTTGTTGTGTGGTTTTTGTCTATAATATTCTGGACGAAATAAGTTTCTCGTACAACCAGGTGTTCTAAAGGTATAAAAAATAGTATAGTTTGTGACAGGAAACCTATTTTTGGTGATTCGTCTCAATTATTCCTGCTTTTTTGCTTGAGTTATTCGACCGGGACATCTGTGATTTTATACAGATATAAGCACCTGATTTTCAATATGTAGATTGGGTATTTTCTTCGTGTTGCTCTCTCCATATTTTTGCAAAATAATATAAAAGGAAGTGTAAAACCCGGATGCCCAAGTCGGCGCACCACGGAGACCCTTAATACGTACGACGGTAAGCTTTTGAAAAACAATGA
>LDWW01000036.1 GCA_001045525.1 Chitinispirillum alkaliphilum
CGATGTTTTCAGATGCCAGTTCCTTTAATCAGGATATTGGTTCCTGGGATGTGTCCAGTGTAAAAAGCATGGAGGCGATGTTTGCGGGTGCCGAAATCTTTAATCAGGATATCGGTCCCTGGGATGTTTCCAATGTGACCAATATGGGCTGGATGTTTGCGGATGCTTCCTCCTTTAACAGTGATATTGGTTCCTGGGATGTCTCCGGTGTGACCAACATGGAGAGGATGTTTGCGGGTGCAGAGTCCTTTGATCAGGATATCGGTCCCTGGGATGTTTCCAATGTGACCAATATGGGCTGGATGTTTGCGGGTGCTTCCTCCTTTAACAGTGATATTGGTTCCTGGGATGTCTCCGGTGTGACCAACATGGAGAGGATGTTTGCGGGTGCAGAGTCCTTTGATCAGAATCTCTGTTCATGGGATGTGTCTAACGTTACCCAAATGGCGAAAATGTTCGACGTTGACATTAACTCAAGGCAACAAGTAAGTAATATAGTTGTCCTTTCTGTAGAAAACTATGATGCACTGCTCATATGTTGGGCAAATCTGGCAAAAGAGAAAGGTGTTCAGAAAAATGTCTCATTTCATGGCGGAGGCAGTCAATACTCTCAGGATGCAGCAGATGCACGGGGTTTCCTTGTACATGAGTTTGGGTGGAGAATTTCAGATGGCGGCGTGGTGCAATGAGCTCTGGGCACCATAGCCATTAACAGGAGAGTGGGTAGGGGAATGCAGAGGCTGTCTCAAAACTAAAAGGAATAATTGGGCGGCTGCCGAGGACAGTTCGGCCAAGCTCACTGTAAACTTACCGATTCCCGCGTTTTACCCAGGCAGTTTATGTAAATACGGCATTTACTCCTTTTGTGCCTGTATTTCATTTTGAGATCCTGTATATCTGAGATTTGGGGTCGGACCAGCCCCGCTCCTTATTTTTCAACCTGTTACACGGTTCTAAGCGCTTAAAAACCGGCTTGAAAGCCGATATGACCACCGTTTATCGGGCTTTAAGAGGTTTTAGGGCCGGGTTTTATCCTCTCTTACATTCCCACTGTCGGGGCGACAGTGGGACACAGCATAAGAGTTTAATCATGCAGCGCTCTCCCCTTGATACAGCTGGAGGACCAGCTTACTCGGGGAGCGTTTGTGTCGCAGCTGTGTATAAACCTGTAAAGCTGAAGTTTCTGATTTCCACTGCTGCTGTGCTCCCTGGTAGATCACTATTGGTACTATTAAGGGTAACTATCAGGTACATCCGGGGCACTTATCACAGGGTAAAGGGAACGCTCCTTTTGGTTGGCTTTATTCGAGGGTCACTTCCCAGTTGCCAACGGCTCTTATCTCTAGAATAGCAGCATTATCAGGCACCAGTACTTTTCCGGAATATTCATTGATTGTGTTGACCATTAATCCTTTCAGGCTACCACTTTCATCGTAAGCAGTTACTGAGAAGTGGCTCTGGGATGCATTTCCTATGATAGTTGCAGTAATGGCATCACCGCTGATTCTTAACACATTATCCCCTTTTGCAGTAAGTGTTTCACCTATTTCAATTACTGTGGCTTTTTCTATGGGATATAGGTGAATAAGCCATGGACCTACTGCAGAAATTTCAAGCATTCTGGTCTCGGTTTGCGATGGCAGGTCTAACCCTACAATTCCCGAATAAGTTTTCAATGTGTTTACAAGCAATCCAACCAGGTTTCTGTCCGAATCATAGGCTGTTATTGAGAAGTGCCTTTGACTTTTATTCCCTTCCACATACAACAAGGCAGGTACGTTTTCCTGTGGTTTTTCGATGATAATTACATCATCACCACTTCCGCTAAACTCTTGATGTTGCCCGTTAATATTAGCAGTGCAAATAAGAAGGAGATGTATGAGGAAAATGGTTCTGTTCATATTGTTCCTTTTTTCTACTATGTATGAGCAACAGCCGTTCCACAGGGAGCTTGGACCAGCCCCACGCCTTATTTTTTAACCTGTTAAAGGATTCTAAACGCGCTATGGTGCTGAGATACCGGTATAAATCTCAAAATGCTCTATTTGGGTAACTTTTTGCTATAGTTGGGATTGAGATAGTATGAAAGAAAATTGTAAACCGTTTATACCAGGAGCACTATGAATATCAGTTATCCACAAAATTCAAAAAACTCATTAGACCGGCAGGAGGTGAGCTGTCTGCTCTTTTCTGCTTCCCTTAGAGAAGGATCATTAAATTCGGAGTTAGCCAGACTTGCATCAAAGGTAATAACTGATCTTGGCGGAACAGTTGATATAGCAGAAATGTCTGACTTTGATTGCGCCTCATACAACCAGGATGATCAGGACAGATTAGGTTTTCCAAAGGGGGCAGAGGAATTCAGGCGTCGTCTGATCTTAAATGATGCTTTTGTAATATCATCACCAGAGTATAACTTTTCTATACCAGGAGTTTTAAAAAACGCTATAGACTGGGTTTCAAGATATAAGCCCCAGCCCTTTAACCTGAAACACGCCTTGTTATTATCAGCCTCTCCATCGATGGCAGGTGGTAACCGTGGATTGTGGTCTTTACGAATTCCTCTCGAACATTTGGGGGCAAGGGTGTTTCCGGATATGTTCTCACTGGCTCAGGCGGGTAATGCTTTTAATTCAGATGGATTTATCCAAAACATACAGCTCCAAAAAAGATTTGAACAAACTATTACTGCATTTATGGATTTAGTTGAAGCTGACAAGCATTACGCATACATCAAGAAAGCATGGTTTGAATTTCTTGGAGAGAAACCGTCATCAGATACGGAAAGAGCAGAATAGAACATGCCTCCGTTTGTAGGGCTCCGGGAATTCCGCTTTTTGGAGCGGACTGGTCAATAGAAATTATCCACCTGCAGTCCTCCCTGCCGCGGTCAGCTCCCCGCGAACTTTTTCAATCCATTTTACATATTTCATATCACTGCTGATGCTGTGTTCGTAAAGCCATGAGAAAAGAAATTTGCGCAGTGATGCGGGTTTGAAATTTTCTGTGTTGAGCTGATCCATGTAACCGACAAGCTTACTGGCAGCAAGTTCGTGATCGGACTGATGAGAGGAGAATTCAGGATAGTCATACATCCGCATAAAATGCTCTTCGCTTGTGAAATGGAAGTTGAGGTAACGCTCGATCTCATCCAGGATGGAAGACATTTTTTTTGGGTCTTTCACTACATTATCTTCCGGCACAAGGTTAAAAATGTTGTAGAGATAGTGATGCTGCTCGTCCATTTCTGGCAATCCCAAACGGGCTTTTTCGGGAATTTCCATTCAGTTCTCCGTGTGCATTGGTATTTTTGGGAATAGGGAATGAATCAAAATCAAAGATAGGAAAATATATAACGATGAGGTAAAATCCATAAATACTTCAGGATAACAGTTTGATGCATAAATGTAACCCAGATCTTTTCTTATTCTGTTATATATAATAAATTTCAAATTAATTTCTAAAAAGAATTATTTTATCTCTATGAAAATACTACTGATTTACATATCGATACATTTCATTTTCCTGCACCCCCCGTCAAAAGCCTCTGACTTTTCAATACAAAACAACGATTTATTCTGCAGAGTTGAAATTGTTAAGAAAAAAAACAGCTTTGTCTTATCTCAACCATTCAATGCCTGCAGAGATCATTCGTTTTTGACGAGGGATACCGGTGGTAATGGCTCCGAATCTGAAACTCCAGCTTTTGAAGATGAATATCTGGAGTTGGACACCTTTATTGTTACGGGAACACGGGCTTTAGGTGCAAATGCATGGAACAGTGTAACCAATGAGGAAATGAAAACCAGACCCGGTACATTTAATGATCTAAACAGAATTATCTCCTCTGCCCCCACCGTAACAACTCACGGCACAATCGAAAGCAGCGGTCTCTTTGTCAGGGGAGGAGAACCAAGAGAAAACCTGTATCTCATCGATGGAATCGCATTCAGAAGCATAGACCATTTTACTATAAATGAAAGGGGCGCCGGTGCAATAGGATTCATTAACACCGAAATTGTATCTTCGGCAACTCTTCACAGCGGAGTGACCCCTGCTTCTGTTCGGTCTAATTTATCATCTGTTATTGATATA
Organism: Chitinispirillum alkaliphilum; assembly: GCA_001045525.1. Taxonomy (NCBI): domain Bacteria; kingdom Pseudomonadati; phylum Fibrobacterota; class Chitinispirillia; order Chitinispirillales; family Chitinispirillaceae; genus Chitinispirillum; species Chitinispirillum alkaliphilum. The sequence continues at coordinate 4,096 of LDWW01000036.1, forward strand.
CAGATCAGTGAAGGAACAAAAGGAAAGCCCGATTACAAAGCAGGGGTAGACCTCTCCGGATTGGGGCTTGTATATAGCAATGCAACACAGTGTGGAAATAGTTCCCTGGTTTCCAGTGTAAGATATTCAAATCTGAAATTTTTGGACAAAATTACTCCGTTGGAAGCAGTACCGATATTTGCAAATGCCTTGGTTAAAGTAAACCATCTTTTAAATGAATCTAACAGGTTTGAATTTCTTGGTATCGGAGCGTATGATAAATTTCTTGAAACTCAGCCCTCATGGCTCAGTAGCCCAAGGCAATCTGAATTTATTTTGGATCAGAAGCAATACGCTGCTGGTTTAAAATGGTTACATACAAACAAATACTTCGATAATGAACTTGCGCTCTCTTTTAGCTCCTACGAAAAAAACGCATATTTTTTGAGGTTATGGGATCACCTGGGAAATGAAAAACGGAAATCGGGTGAAATAAACAGGGGTTCTGTTTATGGTTTAAGAACCGCAGGCTTAACAAGTATCTCACCAAACACCTCTTTGGGGTTTGGGCTAAACGGAAACCTAAATGAGCATGAACTTGTTCATTTAAATTATTTTTTCCCTCCACTCGACACTACTTTCTATTCTGCCGATGCAGGTGTTTTTGCCGACCTTTCAGCTGATTACAAAATATACCGTCTCTACAGCGGTGTAAGGCTTGATTACTATTCAATCATCAACAGTTTAGCATTTTCACCAAGAGTTCTTTTAGATGCACACAGTAGGATCGGAAAACTATCCTTTCAGTTTGAAATCAAAAATCAGATACCTGAACTTGTGGATATTGAGCTTCAAGAACTGATATTCGCTTCAGATGGGTCTCAGGTTGATACAGAAAGTTTTTCACCACAGCGTTGCTGGGCATATGAAATAGGTTATCATAAAACAATCAATACCGCGCACGATTTCAAGGCCGCTCTTTACTACAAATATTATGATCGAGAATATCCCTACATGTACCCATATGAGAGATATTATAGCTGGAAGTCTATAGAAGATTATCAAAACCGTGTATGGGAGGTGATTCCTTCTGATCCAGAGGGCAGTAAAAAAGCTTACGGTGCTGAAATCTCCTACAGAAACCGGGCATCCAAACTGTTCACCTTTACCGGGTCAGGCTCACTCTCATCTGTTCGTAACAAATATACCAATAACAAGTGGTATTACGACAGAAATGATGTAAGATACAGATTAAACACCATCATAACTGCCAACCTTAACCAAAGCAATGCTGTTTCTGCCGGATTCAGTTTGACTGGCGGTCGGCCGTATAGCCAGAGTAGTGAAACACCCCAGGAGTGGTTTACCAAAAGATTTCCTCCCTTGCCTATGCTCAGTCTCAGATACCTGTATCAGAGTTCATCCATTACAGGCTTACAATTTTATTTGGATTTGACCAATCTGCTAAATCGAAAAATTCCAGTTTACAGAGAGCTCTACGGATTTAATACTTACGATCGATATAGTGAAGGATTTATTCCTATGATAGGGGTAAGTTACAGTTTTTAAGTTTCACTCACAGGAGATCCGGGTAAGTTGCCTTCTTTCAAAAATGATTGGATGTCAAATAAATACTTGGCTCTGGAATTTCAAGCGCGGGATCAACAGCAACAAGCAACATTTACGTTTTGACAATCCATAAGCGTCTGACCACTTATTGTTGCAGGGATAATTAGCAGAAGTTATTCTGGGGTTTAAATTTCGAAGAAGGAGGAGAGATTTGACAACCAGTGGGGGTGGAGAGATGCGCAATCTTTGTTTTAAAACTGCAATAAAAAAATGCGCCCCTGCAAGCCCCACTGTGTCCCGATCAAGATCAAGATCGCTTTGATGACCATTAGTTTACAGCTGTTACTCAGGTGATTCCGGAAAAGGCAATGGTACGGGGGATGACCTGCACATCGGGATCCCAGACGTTGTTATCCGCTACAAAGCTTGCAAAGATGAAATTTTCCCGCGGATCTGCATACAGTGAGCTCCAGCCAAATCCTTCATGGTTTACACATTCAGGTGAAACTGTGGAACCGTCGCAGAAAAATCCCCAGCCCAGTCCATGTCGATAGCTCTTGCAGTTTGTTCCCCAATGAAATGCAGGAACGTTCTCCAATTGGTTTGTGGTCATCGCCTCAACAGTCATGCGCCCCAGAATTCGAATGTTGTCAAGAGTGCCGCCGTTAAGAAAACACTGTCCAAAGCGGTAAAGATCATAGAGCGAGCAATAGGCACCCCCACCACTTCGCGGAGCACGTCCGGAGATCCGTTCTCTGCTTACATCGATATCTTTTCTTTCTTCATCGGTTCTGGTACACACTTCGTTTTCCAACGATTCTGGTACCTCAAAAAATGAACGGTTCATTTTCAGTGGTATGAATATTTCCTTTTGTACATAATCATTAAAGTGCTGACCTGAAACCCTGCTCACAATTTCTCCCAGTATTGCATAGCCTCTCGAACAGTAATTCCAGTTTTCACCGGGTTTGTTTTGCAGTGGGCCTTGGAGGATAGCACCGATCCAGTCTTCTTTGTCGAAAACCTCAGACCATCCGATTGGGCTGGGCTCGCAGAAATACCCCGGATCCGCAGGGAGTCCAGATGTGTGAGTAAGCAAATGCCAGAGTGTAATGGGGTTGTGGTAGGGAGTATCAAAATCGGCTATGATTTCACTGACCGATTGCTTCAGCCACAGTTTTCCGTCTTCTATCAGTTTCATGATCGCTGTGGCGGTGAATAGTTTACTTATGCTCGCCACCCGTTTTATTGAATCGGTTTTTATCGCTGGTGAATTTTCAAGTTGGGTTAGTTTGCCTATAACCTGATGAGCGAATATCTTACCTCCACGGGCCATCAGAAAACTGGCAGCCTGTATTCTTCCATTATCCACGAGTGCTTTATAATGATCGCTCAGCACCTGAAGCCTTTTTTCATGATACCCTGCTTTTTCAGGGGTGGTATCTGTTTTTGCATAATCGTAAACTGACATTTTTTTCTCCTGTTCAGGTGTATGTCTGTTAATGCGGATATGTAGAGTTGACACATTAATATATATCTATCCTTCCGGTAAAGAGTTGTCCTGGCTAATTTTCCTCTGAAGAGAAATACAGGCGAAGTTGTCTGGTCTGGAAAATACTTTTTTTGTGGATTAATTGAGGTTCTGAGAGGGAAAACTGTATGGGCATAGTCACTTAGCTCACCAATATGTTTTTAATCATGACAGAAATACTTACTTTTGTATATATTTATAGGGTTGACACTGTTTACTGAAAATTTAGCTTCATATTTGAATCATATCAAAGTAGAAATCCCGGAAATCACTGAGCTTCCCTATGAATGATAATTCACCTGTAGATGTGCTTCTGACCTATCCATCAGACGGACCACGTATTTTTTCCCCTATGATGCCTATCGGGCTGGTAAGTATTGGTACTGTTCTGAAAAAAGCAGGGTACAGGGTAAAAATCATCGATTTTAACTTTTACGGAAATGATTTCAGAAAAGAACTTGAACTTCTGAAACCCCGCATAATCGGAATTGGGGGTACAACTCCTTCCAGGTCCGGAAGTTTTCTGACAGCCCGCATTGCAAAAGAGGTTCTTCCCGATGTGAATGTTGTATACGGGGGAATCAATGCAACTTTTACATCTGCAGAAACTTTGAAATCTGTGACTGAGATTGATTATATATTAAAAGGGGAGGGAGAGTTTTCTTTTCTTGAGTTTTGCAATGTAATTACCGGTAAATCAGACAAAACGGTTGAGCAGATACCGGGATTGTGTTGGAGAACACCCCAGGGGGTAGTTGAGAATAAGGCAGAGCGTATTTGTGATCTTTCTGCCATACCTGTTGCTGACAGGGAATTACTGGGGGATAACTACAGACTTGAAATGGAGTTCATCGGTGGTGAGGGGGATTTTTTGATGACCTCCAGAGGCTGCCCTGCTGCGTGTAATTTCTGTTCAGCTGCAAGAATGTTCCCTGGGGGAGTCAGAACGAGACCTGTTGATTCTGTAATGGAGGAGGTCGATTACCTGCTGGGCAGAAAGAAGCTGACAGGGTTAAAAATTTTCGACAGCACATTTACCGCCAATAAAGAACACGTACATGATTTCTGCAAAAGTGTAAAGGAGTATAAAATACCCTGGGAGTGTGAAATACGGGCAGATACAGTTGATAAAGATCTATTGCAACTGATGAAGGAGAGCGGGTGCTACTATATAAATATCGGGATGGAAACATCAGATATGAAGCATCTTAAGCACATCTCCAAAGGTATAAGTCCAGAGCAGGTTTTAAACGTACTTGAGACATGTAAAGATCTTGATATCCGTTCAAAAGTGTTTTTTACCTTCGGTCATATGGGGCAGACATTCAGTGAGTGTCTTAAAGATATCAGGTTTATTCAGAATAACAGGGCGAGAATAGATTTTTTTGCTGTGACAGTAGGGATGAGAATTTTTCCGGGTACAAGGCTTGAACGGGAGTGGCGTAAATGTGAACTGAATGATAAAAAATTTTCCTGGACACGGTCTGCAAAGTCATTTAAAAATCTGATGATCATGGAGCCAGGTGATATTCCGGTGTTGTATCAGAAACAACTTGGCCCCTTAAAGCTCTCCGCCATTCTTTTAATTTTGATTTTCAGGCGGCTGGTGTGTACTGAAAAATTTCTTTTAAGAATGGCACTTCTCAACCTCATCGGCTTTTTTAAATTCTTACAACTTCAGTTTCGGTATACTTCCCATCGTCTTAGCCGGCTATCAGGGAGGCTGAGACACAACTTATGAGCCATCCCGGGGCTATGTTTTTTTAATACCAATTCGGATCTTACAAATATCATTTTTATTAAAACAGAAAAAAACTTTTTCATAATATAATATTATCAGGGGAGTTTTCATGGAGTGGCGTCTTTTTTTCAGCACCTTTGCTTTAATCTTTCTTGCTGAGCTGGGGGATAAGACCCAGCTTGCCTCAATGGCTGCATCTGCAGGAACAAAATCACCCTGGTCAGTGTTTGCCGGGGCTGCAAGTGCGCTTGTTGTTTCTACTCTTGTAGCAGTGCTTGTGGGCTCATTTCTTCAGAGAGTAGCTCCTAAACATCTAATTCAGGGCGTAGCAGCGGTCCTGTTCTTAATTTTTGGAATCATCTTGCTTCTGAGTGCTTTCGATTCATATAAGAGTGAGAAGAGTGTAACTGGAAAACCTGATGGCTTGCTTTCCAGAACTGCGTTTAAAGCAGCAGAAATGTTTGAAAGAGAGTCGGCACAAGATTACATGGCCCTTGCAGAAGCAGCCCAAAGTCCTCGGTTGCGTGAACTTCTCATACATCTTGCACAAGAAGAACAGCAGCACCTTTCTCATCTCCACAATTTATCCCAAAAGCACAACCGCATCACAATCTCAGTTTCCCCTTCTGAGAATAGTATACCGCCTGTTCAAACGGACAAAACAGAAAATGACGGGACTTCAGAACACGTTCTTGAGCAGGCAATTGAGCATGAAAAAGCAACTGCTCAGTTTTACAGAGCTTTGGCTAAGAGCTCTGTGATTACAGAACTACGCAGTGCCTTTATCCTCCTTGCGGCTGAAGAGGAGGGGCATCTGGCTCATTTACTGGAGTTCAGAGATACAGGGAAGACAGATCTGCAGATGGAACATGAGTTTGAATTGGGTTAAGTGATCGGTTATATTGAACTGGCGGACACATCCTTTGCAGCAGCTGCGAATCGACTGTGTTATTGGCGAAGCATTAAAGGCCAGAAAGTAACTCCAAATTCTTCAATCAATGCCAGCTGTATATATTTCTTTAATGACCTGTGCAAAACCTTTCTAATACATAGAACATAATGGGAGAAGGAATACAAGTTTTTTTTGCACCTAGTTTATCTAATATTTATATTGTTAGATATGTCTAATTGGATTAGGAGGGTATGTGGTATCCATAACAAGTACTATGGAAGATTATCTCGAAGTTATACTCAATATTGTTACACAGAATGGTGTTGCCCGTTCTATGGAAATTGCTGAAAAACTCAATGTAAAACGTCCCACCGTTACAGTTGCACTTCGCTCTCTTGCAGAAAAGGGAATGGTGAATTATTCACCCGGTTCATATGTTACACTCACCGAGACAGGGAAAGAAATCGCCAGGCATATAGAGAAAAGACATAATGCCCTAAAAGACTTTTTCATCAATGTGTTGAACGTACCTGAAACAGAAGCTGATGAAGTGGCGTGCAAAATGGAACATGGAATGGGTGTTGAGGTATGCAAGAAACTCAATTCGTTTCTAAGGGTACTCGAAAAGAACAAGGCATTGGCAGATGAGTTGAAAAAGAGTGTTTTAAAAGAAAATGCAAATCATGAATGTGTGGAAAGTCAAAAGGACAGTTGTCATAATTTTCAAAGCGGTGAGAAAAATGATAAGATCACGACCTGAACCCTCCGCCGCTCAGAAAAACTGCCAAAATGAGCTTACGTTAATGTGTGATATTTTCATCAGTTAAGTTAATTTTTCCTGAGTTTATCTTGCTTCAATGCCGATAGTTTTTTAAATAGAAATGCAGTATTTGTAATTACTGGAATAGAAAGATTAAGACACTTAAACCTTTTAGGGTGTACCATGGGAATTAAACAAGTAATGGTTTGTTGTTGGATTCTTCTGAGCTCAGGATATCTGTTTATCTCAACAGCACAGGATACACAGGAAGTGCGTTCTGAAATAGATCAGTACAGATCAAAGATCGAAGAAATACGCAAAAAAATCGATCACACAAATCAAAAAGCGCACCAGGACAGTGTTGCGTTTGCACAGTATGTGACAGATCATGAAGAGAGGGCCAGGCGGTTATCAAGTGAAACGGATTCTCTGAGTGCCCTTATCAAACGTCTAAACTCTACAAGAGATTCTCTTGAAGCGCGGGTTGCAGCATCAGATGTGCAAACAGGTAATTACAGGGCCCAGTCCAGGAATCTGCTTAGGGCTATTGGTTCCAACTGCAAAGAGCTTATCGATTCACTTGGACATTTAAGCATGTTCAATGCAGACAACCTGGTGAGCGCACTGAAATTTCTCGAGGGTGAGATCAGTGCAGGAAGTGTGGGTGCAGTAGAGGCTCTGGAGAGATATTGGCAAATTGTAACCCAGATCGAGAACGCATCCCAGCGCATAGAAACCTGGAGTGGCCCTGCTCCGGTACCTTCAGTGCAGGGGGATTTTACCTGGCTAAGGATAGGGTTTGTGTGGGTTGGTTGTGTAAGTAATGACGGGAATACGGGATATATGTGGCAAAATGACACAGAAGAATGGGTGCAGATCGAAAGTTTGGTACAATTATCAAGCATCAGCAAAGCAGCCCGGCTTACATCCGGAATGGCTGCACCCGAACTGGTCTCAATTCCTTTTAACCATCTGATAAGAATTGCAGGAGAACAGGAGGAGGCACAATGAGACTAAAGATATTATTGCTGCTGTTTTTTTGTGCCCAGATAAGTTTTGCCTCCCGTCATAACCGGGCTGAACAGGAAGAGTTACTTCAGACTCTTCAGGAGCTCAGAAACACCTATAATGCAGAACAGAACCGGTTACAGAGGGTTACCGATGACCGCTGGTCGCAGCGTCAGCGGCAGGTGGATCAAAAAACAGCATACCAACAGTCTGCAGACAGAACGCTTAATGAAATTGAACGGCTCTATTCAGAAATTGCCCGTGCCCGTGAGGAGATTCTCATGCATGAGAGCAGGGCGTCTGCTGTTGTATCTCAACTGGAACGGGAGAGGGACAGTTATACAGCAATTGGCCGCACAATTCAGTCGATAATAGAGAGGCAAGAGGATGCAATAAGGTCGGGTTTTGTAATTGGTCAGCAGCAAAGATCCCATGATCTTCAGAGTATTGCCTTATCCGAGGGGCGCAGGGCTGCACAGGTACTCAGACGCCTTAACTTGCTCAACACATATGTAAACGATCGTCTTCGGGACCAGTCTGCCATAGAACTTCGTAAAGAGACAGTTGCTTTGCCGGACAACACACTCGATGAGGTTACAGCTTTAAGGTTTGGAAATGTGTTTGCAGTGGCTGTCAATGATACGGGGGCCACTTATTATCTTGGTTACACCGCTCAGCGGGCTTCTCAGCCTTTTGAATGGGTAAAGCTGAGCGATGAGGCCGCATCCCGAAATATTATTCAACATATGCCCCGGTGGTTAAACCAGGGACGTGTTGAGGGTAATGTGTATCTGGATGTCATGCAGAACCGTCATTCCGGAGAACTGCTTGGAGTCGAGAGGAAAGGGTTTATACAGGCTGCAAAAGATTTTTTCCTTGCTGGTGGAATTATAATGATTCCCCTGGGGCTTATTTGCCTGTGGGCTCTTTTACTTCTTGTAAATCGTATGGTGGTATATTCGCTTACTCACTCCAGGGATGATAAATTTATTGATGAAGCGATTGTGTTTCTCAATCAGAAAAAGATGGATGAAGCTCACAATCTTGCAGAAAATAGCAAAGGAGTGCTTGCAAGAATCCTTAACACATGTCTTCATCATTCTAAGTGGAAACGTCCTGTAGCGGAAAAAGCGGTAAAGGAACTTTTGCTCGACGAAGTACCTGCTCTTGACAAGCATCTTGATACGCTGGCAGTGCTTGCTGCTGCGGCTCCTCTTTTGGGACTTTTGGGGACGGTGACCGGAATGATTAGCATGTTCGAGTCGATCACAACTTTTGGTACAGGGGATCCTCAGCTTTTGGCTGGAGGAATCTCAGAAGCGCTGGTTACCACAAAAGCCGGATTGGCAATAGCTATTCCGATACTGCTTATACACAACTTTCTGCGTAACCGTAAAAATCATATACAGTCCGAAATGGAGGTATACGCGATGCGTATACTCAACAGACTCTGGCCTGAGGAGTAGAACAAGGTATATGCTCTACTATATTTATGATTATTATGCATCAAACGGAGGAATTGTAAACGGAGCCATTTTTCTGGTTGCTGTGTTGACACTTTATACAGGGCTAAGAAAACTTCTGCAGTACCACGCTTACAGGAGTATAAAAAAGGGATATTCTGACACACCCGGCGTAATTAAAACAATGGCGTCAGTGGATATATGGTTCAGTGCCCATGAAGGCAGCTCTGTTTTGAACTATCGAAACATTTTCCGGGAACGGCTTATAGAAGTGTCATCACAGCTCGATGAAGGACTTAATACCATGGCTGCACTGATTCAGGCCGCACCGCTTCTGGGGTTGTTTGGAACTGTAATGGGGATGATACGGACCTTTACACTTATAACATCCTTTGGTACTGCCAATCCTGTGGTGTTAACTGAAGGAATCACGATCTCTCTTCTCACAACTCAGGCTGGGCTTCTTGTCGCATTTCCATCTATGCTTTTCCATAACTATGTTGTGGGAAGGAAAAACGCACTTGTTCAGGAGATAATTGCTCATAGTGAGGCTGTTATCTCGGGCATGTCAACGGAGAAAAGTAAAGATGAATTATGATGAATATGGACTGATCGGTAAAAAGTCAGCTAATGCAGAGGTAAATATCGGACCTCTTCTGGATATGGTTTTCATACTGCTTATATTTTTTGTGGTAACCACCAATTTCAACCGTGAGACCGGTGTCGATGTCACCAAACCAAGTGCCCAGAATGCGGTGACACTGGGAGAAAAAACAATACTTGTGGGCGTTTCCCGTGAGGGGACAATTCATGTCCATGGGAGGCAGGTTACACCAGAAGCGCTTTTGAGTATTCTTAGCAGAGAAGTCACTCAGCGTCCCGATGTTTCGGTCGTTATAGTGGGTGATGTAGGTTCAACACTGGGAAGAACAGTTGAGATTATGGACATCTCTGCAAGAGCCGGGATCTCACAGGTCTCGGTATCTGCAGATAAAAATTAGAGAATGGTTGTGCATGGTTCTTAAGAATTATTTAAAAATTCAGGGTATTAAGATTACCTGCATGGCAGTTGCACTAAGTGCTTCATTTTTGCTGTTTTCTGTACTGCCCTTTACACGTACACTAATCGACATAGATTCTGAACGCAAAGCAGATGCTCCGCGCAGTGTCCCGGTTGTAATGCAGCGCATTGTGGAGCAGCGGGAGCTGAGCGATCAGCCCATGCGTCAGGTAAGGGAGATGCAAAATCCGGCAAGTAATGTCAGGAGCAGCAGAAACCTCGGTTTTTCAATGCGTTTTACTCCTGATCTCGGTGTGGGGGGCTCAGGGGGAGGAGTTGGTTTTGGCCATGAGGATCTGGGGAGTGTTGTGTTTGATGAAGGAGATGTGGATGAACATCCGCGTCCTGTGTCAAGACCTGCCATTGTCTATCCAAGGCGCGCCAAAGATCTGGGTATAGAAGGTACGGTATCGGTTATAATGGTTGTAGACAGAGAGGGAAGGGTGAAGGATGTCACTGTGGAATCTTCTCCCCACATTTTGTTAACCAGAGCAGTCGAGCAGTCAGTCCGGCGATGGAGATTTGAACCCGCTCGTTATCAGGGTGTACCGGTGCAGGTAAGGACAAGGCAGGAATTATCGTTCAGGTTAGATCAATGAAAAAGGGAAACTTACATACAGTTTTTGCTGTGTTGCTTCTTTTCTGTGGGAATATTCATGCGCAGAACGCAGGATTTCTGTCCCGGGGAAATGAGTATTATGGCAATAGTGATTATGAAAAGGCAATAACTGCTTATGGCCGGGCTATTGAGGAAGATGAAAATCCTGCTATGGCCTGGTTTAACAAGGGTAATGCTCATTATCAGATGGGCAATATGCATAAGGCAGTCTCTTGTTATCAAATGGCTACATTGGAAGCACCCGATTTCTTGCGTGGCTGGACAAATCTTGGGGTGATATATCATGAGATGGGGGATTATGGAGCCAGTGTGGCAGCTTTGGAACGTGTGCTGGGAAAATCCGGGAGTCAAGATGTCCTTGTCATGTCGGTTCTTGCGTCTTCATACAAAAATCTGCACAATTTCAGCAAGGCTGCAGTGTATCTGGAAAAAGTTTTTGAAATGGACAGTACTGTCAGTGATGCGGTTCTTCTGCTTTATGAAATTGCTGTAATGACAGGTGATAACAGAGAAGCGCTTAGGTGGCTTTCAAATTACCCGGAATCCGGTTCCCGCCGTTATGACGTTTTGCTTATTAAGGGTGAGCTGATGGAACAGATGGGTGATACAGCCGGGGCCCTGGCTGCGTTTCGTCAGTGTACACGGATTTCACCAGAGCGAATGCGGGGGTGGATTGCGCTGGTAAATAATCTCAAAGAGATGGATGCTGTGTATACCGCACTTCTGGAGGCTGAATCAGCACTTAAAATAAACGAATCATTTATCCCGCTTGCTCTTGTTGCTGGACGTATTGCTTTTGAGGTTGGGTTTTATGAAAGAGCAGAATTTTTCTTTGGTTTAGCATATAATGCAGGGCATCCGGAAGGGGTGGTTGGCCTGAGCAATCTTATAAATGTACATGAGCGTTATAGTGATTATGCTTCAGTTGTAAGGGTTAGGTCGATATTTACTACCCAAAGAGAAAATAAACCACATAAAGAGAAAAACGCTGCAGATAAAAGGGACTGATGGGTTTCTTGTTCGAAAAGAGAGCATAACCCACCACAGGAATGATAAGCAGGATAAGACTCCGGGTTTTAGTAAATCGTGTACACCATAATTGGCGTAAATATAGTTTGGGATCTGTGGTGAGCCTGTTGAAACTGGACGGTGGCCCTATGATCGTTAGATTATTCGAACCGCTAAGGCAATGCTCTGTGCAGGTTAGGATCTTTGATGACCAGTAAGTATGGTCGAAGTAAATTGGCTATTTGCATAGAGAAGATGTTGTAGTCTGCTTTCTATGACAACCTTCTGTATTGAATAAAAGCCGTTTTGTAGTGACCGCTCTGGTAAGCAAAATAGCCACCTTGTTAATAAATATTTGGCCAACTGGTCGGGATTTCTCTTACTCGTGTGCTAAATAAATCAAAAGTCAGCTTGAAGAAGACGTATTTCATAACTTAGCCTGGAAATATTTCATTTCCCCGACTTCTCCACATCATGAAAAGCCCCCAAAAAGCTTGAAATTATCAATCTTTGGCTAAGCTTGTCGGCAATTTTGCATCATGCCTGTACATGATGCTTGGATTGTAATCTCTCTACATTATTACTTCTACACTAGCTTTTGTGCCTCAAAATTTGAAATACCGGTTTTTTTTCTTCACACAGAACCATACCAGCTGAGACCTGTCTATGATAATTGCAAGATACTTTGATGATTCAGAAAGTGAAACTGTATCTGAATTGCGGGTGGGTTATATACTGGAACGTAAATACCCGTTCTGAGCATCTTAAGATAGGCCGTTTGCCAGCATTAGACAGCCGAAACTTTTTGTATTCATGTTAAGTGGAGTCTGCAGGATATATTCTCATCGGGCTTTTTGAGAAAATGCTATTCAAATAAATATCTCAAACTAGCTTTCATAATTGAATATCCAAAAAAGTTCATAATCTATAAATGTAAAAAAATATTGCAATTGCAAATATACTATGCTAATAACTTTGGATGTCAATTTACGGAAGGTTTATATCAACATTGACAGGTTCCGAACCATAAAATTTCTAAAAGAAAAAGACAGCAAGATTCGGGGAATTTTTATCGATTCACAAAAAAAAATTAAATGTAAAAAAAATACTTGTCTATTGAACTACAAATATGGATAATAAATTATAAGACAGAAAGTAAAGCGAAGGTTGATATCATCTATGTCAAATATAGAAAAAAAGATTTGGAGTACTCTGGTCAGAAAGCTGTTTAATAGGAAAGGAGGTCAGTAACCTTGATGGGTATTAGTTTTTTTTAATCAAGACAGGATATGTTTTAAATCGTCATTATAGGAAAAATCCTTTTTTTGGGAGGGGATAATATGGGTAAAAAAAAATTGGCAGTACTCATGGCGCTTGGGATGTTTTCAATAGCATTTGCGGCAGGAGACGATCTGAGTCTGGACGCTTTGTTCAGAATGTCTGCAGCAACAGGAACGTTCCTTAATGTCGATAAAGAGCTGATACCTGCGTCTGTAATTGTTATAGACAACAAGGATATACAAAATTCCCAAGCCAGGGATCTTAAGAGCCTTTTGGAGATTTATGTCCCCTCGTATCAGACACTTTTTAACCGCTGGAATGGGTGGATCACCTCTCTTAATGCGGTCACCGCAGACGTTAATACAAAAGTGCTGGTTCTTATCGATGGCAGGGAGGTAAATACTCAGGCGCGTGATGGGGTGGTGAACTGGTGGTCTACAGGAAGCCTCGACTGGATTGATAGAGTAGAGGTTCTTGAAGGAAATGCTGGTTTTGTGTATGGATCTGGTTCAATTGGTGGAGTAATCAATATTATTCCCAGGTATAAGGATTTTGACCGGGGACGTGTTTCCTATTCTGTGGGAGGGTACAGGCCTGGTCAGCTTGATCAGAATTATCAGGTGATGCTTGATTTTCCTATAAACAGCGACTTTGGAATTGCCGGTGGTTTCGGGCACCGCTTCAGTGAAGGCGTGGGTGTGAACCATTCCTATTTAGCAGGCCAGGATGGTTGGAGTCAACCCGGATGGGAGCCCAACTACCCCAAAGGCCCCTATCCCGCCCAGGGATCATTTAATCGTATACCCGGCGGGAATATCAACTCCTTTTTAACCCTCTACTACAAAGACTGGCAGTGGTATACTCACTACGTTAAAGATGTCATTACCGCCAGTGGTGCATTTATTCTTGATCCTTTTCCCATCATGAACGGAGGGTGGAATCTTGATGATGTTAGGACTCTTTACAGAAGAAATCCTTACGGACCCAATAACGAATTTTTTGATTTCTGGCACCAGACTGAGGCTTACGGTTCTTCAAATCGGATGTACACTTACAGAACTCTTTTGTCAGCGCTCAACCGTAAGGTTGAAATCGGGGGGGTAAATCTGGACCTTACTCTTTCCTATGCAGGATATGACAATGTGATCAGCGCCGAGGATTTTGCAGATCTTGGCTACGTTGGATACCCAGAGTACGACACTACAGAGGTCAGTGGTGAGCATTCGCTGGCATTTAAGGGAACAGCTACAGGAAGTCTTGGCAATGATTTATTGCACTATGCATACGGGCTTCAGCATAGAACTGATTTTATTGGTCAGGGGCTTTCAGGACTAAACGAACTTGATATGAGCTCCAAACATGTATTCACAGACACCACATTTTATTCTAATGCACTTTTTGCCGAAGGAATGTTCAAGGTAACCGATTGGATGAGACTTCATGGTGGATTCAGGTTTGATCACCACTCCGCTGTTGGTGTGACGCTTTCTCCTAAAGCAGGTGTGATTGTTTCTCAGGGAATGGATCATGTGTATAAACTTGTTTATCAGACAGCCACCAACAATCCATCAGCAGAAGCTTCTACCGGTTCACACTACGTCAAGGATGAAAATAACAACTTACAGCAAGAAGATTTTCTGCAGTACCCTGAGAGGTTGCCTGATCAGAATACCGATATCCTTATTGGTGTAAGCCGCGAAGCACTTTCCGGTCTCAAACCAGAGAAGTCGCAGCAGGCGGTGCTGATGACCCATAATCGCTTCGGAGAACTTGTAGTGGAAAATTCATTCTCATACAACTCGGTGAGAGGTCTGTTTTTATGGGATCAGTCAACATATAAGACTATTGCAACGAGTGGGGGATATAACTATGTTCTCAATAATCTTTCGGTAAGATACAATGTTCCACAGCACGGGCTGCGTTTCGGCTTCACACACAATCTTAACAGAATTGTTAATACTGACATTGACAAAGCAAACACAGTTTCAGTCAGAAAGAGATATGATCGCAGTGATACACTCGCTAATCCGTGGTATGAAAACGTGGGTACGGAAAGCGACCCCGAGTACCGTTTGATATGGAATACCGGGGAGTATGACACTGTCATTATTAATGCAGTAAGAAACATGATAACAGAGGATGGAAAATACTTTCTCAATGTAGCACCGCATTTGACAAAGTTTTTCCTGGACTGGGACATGAACAGCTCTGTCACATGGCACCTTAACACTCAGCTCTACTGGAAGCGTCTTTTGGGCAGAAAAACCATTTATGATGATCCGCAAGGTACAGGGGCAACGTGGTATGATCCAATGGTCGAAGGGCCAGGGTACACCAAAACTACATGGGATGTTGAAAATAATCTAAGTGCCCGTCTCAATATTGGTGTGTCCTACAGGCTACCCGCTGGTCTTATCCCTTTTGTAACAGAGGGAATAGTGGAGCTTATGGGGCATAATATACTTGGGTATCGCTGGACAGACAATCATTCTCGCTGGGACAGAAATACAGCAACACCATACTTCATGGCCTCTCCTGGGGATGGTGGACTGTTTCGTGCTGATCAGGCAATGCTGAAGGGGAGGGTAACACTTAATTTTTAACCATTAAAAACCTGTTGGTGCCTCATTAAATGGAGGCGCCAACAGGCAGTAAATGAGCCAGGAAATTAATACAGGATTAACAGGCCATACCATGACAAGATTTTTTTTTGACATCCCCGGGAAGCAAGGCTTCCCTGAGGGGCTAAGGACAGACATGAATAACAAAACAAAAAACAAGTCGGGGGAGCGATGAAAAGACTCCTAATGTTTTTTTGGGTGCTATGTTGCTGTATCGATCTTTACTCGCAGAAAATTTACGTGTACTTTCCGACACTTACACAGTCTATAGCTATCGCAAACGAGCTCAGAAGTTCATTTCCGGAGCATGATGTTCTTGTTTATGGAAAAGCAGTCGATTTCCAGAGGGCTGTAGCTGACAGGCAGGATAATGATATAGTGATTGGCCCCGGTGAAACAATGGCTGGACTGGGTATTGAAGGGTACACGGCGGTTAAAAACGGCAGCAACCAGATGAAATACCTGTTGGCTTCCTTTGAAGAGGTGGAAGTGAATTCTGAAATTATAGTTGCTGTGGTGAATACGATTATGGACCGTACCGCATTGAGAAGTTTTGTTGCAGAAGTCATGGGGGCTTCCCCTAGAAGTGCGGTCCCGACAGGAAAACTGGAAGATCTGATACCTGTTCTGCGTTCCTCCGCAAGCGTCAAAGCCATTGTTATAAGTGAATTCAACAAAGATGAGGTCATGCGGCTTACTCAGGATGAACTTGTGATAAGGGAGCTTGGACAGAGTGCTATGCCTGTAGCTGTTGGAGACAAGGAAAAGATCTCAGAGATCACAAAAATTCTCTCAAATTATATGAAGGTTTTCCAGGGGGGTGTGGAATGGAGATAAAGAGAATGTTGCTCTTGCTGCTTATATATGCTTCAGCTGCTTTCCCCAGTCATCTGATTGTTTTCAGAGGTGAAAGTGATAAATTCAGTGAAGTAGTGGAGTCGATGCGCTCTGAATTAGAGTCTGAGTTTACTATTGTTGAGCATGTTATCAGAGATGTAAATCCGCAACTGGTAATAAATGCAATGAAATCGGAACCTGAAATTGTTGTACTTATGGAAAACAATTCAATAAATTCCTATATTCAGTATCAGAGAACAACCGGAGATACCCTGACTCCATCGGTATGTCTCATGGCTGCCAATGTGGGCAATCTCATTCAGCATGTTAAGAACTCAACGGCCATTGACTACGAGGTTTCTATCCTGACTACACTGATGGTTTTGCGCAACAACAACCTCTCTTATGTAGATAAAATCGGGGTTATTTACAGAAGTAATTTCGGCGGGTTTGTTGAACAGAACCGTAAAACCCTTGAGCAGGAAGGGGTTGAGCTTGTCGCCATTGAGATCAATGATAACAACATCTCTGGCAGCATTCAACGGGAACTCAGAAATCTCCATAGGATGGGGGTGGATGCTCTCTGGATACCAAATGACAATGTTCTCCTTAACTCTTCAACTATATCTGCCTGGCAGTCATTTACAAGAACTGCGCCATATCCTGTTATCGTAGGTGTTGAGAATTTGCTTAGAACTAATTTCCGGATAGGGGATATCGGCAATGTTCCAGATCATGAGGAGCTGGGTATTCAGGCCGCTTCCATTGTGTGGGAAATATTTGACAATGAGTTTGTTGTGCCCGAATGGCTTCTTGGGCAGACTGCAATACCCTTTACTATTGAATCTTCCTATAACCCTGACCGTCTAAGAAGGTTTTTTGAAAGAAGGGGTGTTTTCACACGCAACGGAATTACAAGGGATGATGTTCTGAATTTTGACAAAATAGTTAAATAGAGTGGCTTGAATATTTATGGTATGTAAATTCCAAGAAGGAGAAAAGAAATGAAATTGCCGGAATTGCGATTTAAATCATTTAAGGAAAAGCTCCTTTTCTGGGTTATAAGTCTTTCAACCATTGCTTTTCTTGTGCTGATAGGATTCTTTGTTTTGACCTCAGTGAGCAGAAATTTGAATCAGCTGGCTCAAACTAAAGATGATATTACCACTAATATTATCAGCAAAGGAAGGCTGCTGACCTTCGGTCACGCAATGTCCCTTGAGAATTCCATATCAGACTTTGCCTATGCTGATATCAGGCGGCTCGTATCATCTACAGTTGAATCTGAGGAGGACCTCAGGCGGGGTATTGTCACTGACAGCGAGCTTGGGGTCTTTGCCTATTATGTTGAGGGAAGTAGTCTTGAGGTATTTCAGCTTGAAGATGATCTTACAGTTTACCTGAGCAATAAAACTGAAATGTTTGACACTCTTTATTATTGTAAAGAGCTCGGGGAGGAGGTGTATGAGTTTTACTCTCCGGTATCACTGTATGGGGAGATCATAGGGCACTGCAGGTACGCCTACTCTGCAGCTCCGCTAAGAGTAGCGATAAAAGAGGCCCAGCGTAATGCCCGGGCAGAGCTTTATGGGATAGTGTTTGGCAGTCTTCTGATAGCGGCGTTGGTGATCCTTCTGTTTGTATTTATTATGTCAAGAGTAGCCGGGGATATGGTGAGACCTATCACTTCTCTGGTTTCTGCTGCAAAGGTTATAGCAAAAGGAGACTACTCACAGGAGGTTAAAGCATCCACGGAAGATGAGATCGGAGAGTTGGCTTCCAATTTCAACACAATGCGCCTGAGTGTGCAACAGAGAAATGAGACGATAAAACGTTTCCAGAGCAACCTTTTGGGTAATATCGATCAGGGATTATTGGTCGTAAAACTCGACATGTCAATTGCTGCGGAGTACTCACTTAAAACAAACGAGATACTTGAAACGAATGATGTCACCTCAGAGAGCATTTATACACTGCTAAGGCTTAATGATGAAAAATCCAGAAAAGCTTTTGACACATGGTTCAACACAGTCAAAAACCGAATGTCAAATCTCAAATGGAGTAAACTTGAGAAACTCTCACCAGTCCATGAGCTTGAGCTAAATGACATGAACGGTAATGCCAAATATGTTCGTGTATCCTATAAACCAGTGCTCAACTCAGGTGTACTGGAGGGAGTGATGCTGCTGGTATCGGACTGCACCCAAATCCGCAAGCAGGAGGAAGCGCTCCGGTTACAGCAGCTCCGACATGAAAATGAAATGCACATTGTCCTTGGTATCGCAAAATCAAAGCCCTCTGAGATTGATCAGGTAATAGATGATACAAAGGAGAGAATTAACCGTGTTGAGAATATATTGTGTCATTTAAATGATAAGGTTTGCATACAGCGCGACAACCATCCTGATCCAAACTTTGTCTTTGATATAGAAACAGATGTACTGGACACAATGTATCGCGAAATGCACACTGTCAAAGGAAATGGGGGAAGCTATGGTTTTGACCTCATCACTGAACTTGCCCATAATTTCGAGACGCTCATAAGTGATCTGAGGGAAAAAACCGAGATCAGGAGAGATCTGATCATCGATAAGATGTTTAGCCTTATTAAAGAGATAGAGAAAGAATTTGTCGAAGTTAACAAACTCTACGACATGCTTAACAAAAATGACACCTCGGTGATAAACGTTCCTACAAGGATACATCATACACTGAAAGAAGTGGTCGCATCAGCAGTGGTGCAGTATCCTCAACAAAAAACATACTCTGTACTGAAGGAGCTGGTCGAGAAGATGACCTGGGCAAGACTTGATGATCTTGTTTCTCCCTTCAGGAAAGCTTTGCTGCGGGCTGCAGAGAAGGTGGATAAGACGGTTACTTTTGAGGTCATGGATCCCGATGAGCTCTACCCCGCAGAGCTGTTCAGTAAGGTAACCAAATCACTTGGCCATATCATCAGAAACTCTGTTGATCACGGCGTAGAAACAGATGAATTCAGGCAAGAGAGTGGAAAAGGGTCAGGAGTGGTGAGTTTCAGTGTGGATTACTCTTCAGAAGAAACTGTTGTAAGAATAAGTGATAATGGTAAAGGTATAGACCCTGAACAGATTATTAAGAAAGCTGTTGAGAAAAAAATCATAAGCTCTGAAGAAGCTTCATTGATGAGCCCCGAGGAGATTTTAAATATCATTTTCAGGCCTGGATTTTCCACTGCGCAAAACGTAACTGATATATCAGGAAGAGGTGTTGGTATGGATGTGGTAAAAAGTAATCTTAATGAAATAGGTGGTAGTATAAGAATTGAAAGTGTTTTGGGTGAGGGGACTACTTTTATCCTGGTATATCCAAGCTGATGCATTAAAACGAAAAATTTTTACTTTCAGTAATATCCAGGAGGACAGATTAAAAATCTCTCCTCCTGGTGGTGTGTCATGTATAGCACTTGTTTTAATTGTAAATTACCTGAGCTTTTCAATGACTACTCTAGGTTGAACAGGTTTATCACTTGTTAAAAGAAGCCAGTTTACTTTCCAGCTTTTGCATGATTTTCTGAGCTGCAAGAGCAGGGAAGCGATCCTTTTCAAAAATCATTGTAAGGGAAAGTCGCTCCTCTGCAGTATTTACCCCAATAACGATTTCGCCATCCTGTGCACTAAAAATTGGCCCATGACACTCAAGAATTCTGCTCTTGTTTTCTGAATCATCAAATTTGATTACTCCCACATTTGATAGTGAGAAATCGTAATCAACTCCAGCTTCTTCCTTGCGGCTGTAAAACAGTGCTTCCGGATCTGAAACTCCCTTAAGCATATGATCAATAAAAAAGTAATAGTGTTTCAGCGTATCTGTGGATTTTATCATTTTGTGAAGAGAGTTATGGATATCAAGTATAACCGATTCAAAAGATCTCCCTGGCGAACAATCTATTTTTGACTTTATTATTCCATTATAGATCCCAAACGCCTCACTTGCCTCATTTTTCATAAAAGGCCTGAAACTTACAGGGCATTGAATCACCCTTTGATATCCCTGTTTTTCACCAAATTCATCCGCAAAAAGCAGGAGCAGAATCGCACCCAGATATGAGTGAACTGTAACCCCGTACTCTTTGGAAGCCTTTATAATCTCAAGGGTATTTTCCTTATTGAGTTGAAGTGAGTACAGGTGGAAATCTGTACTCTCAAAAGGGATGTCCTCGGGGCGTGGTACAATTTCAGTTTGGAGGTGCTTTTTATACTTAAGCCAGTCCGGAAATTCTGCCCTGGTAAGTTCGTCTTTAATATCGTCTGTTAAAAATTCTGTAAGAGTGGGTGCCCAGTTAACCTCAAATTGCTCAGCTCCGTGATTTGTGCATAAAATACGGTAAAGCTTTTTCAGGAACAGGACTGCAGACATCCCATCCGAAACAGCATGATGAAATATCGCAACTAAATGGGTGGTGTCCTGATTTGGTATCATGTTAAATTTCACCATGGGTCCGGTGCTGTCATCAAACTCCTTTCCCAGCTCTGAGGCGACAATCTGTTTCCAATCAGTATCGGGTTGTTCGACTTTAACAGAATAATCTGGAACGTTTTGAGTTGTCAGAATCTGCTTTTTGGGTGGTTTAAATTCCACTCTTACAGCAGATAGCGGGTAAACTTTTCTTACCAGGCTAAGAGCTTTATTCAGATCCTCAAGAGAAATGTTTCCACTGAATTTTAAATGGAATGCAAAAAACATCGGCTTGCTTTTTGCCATGTGAAAGAGAACTCTTTCGTATGTATTGGTCTCACGCTGCATCTTTTAATGTCCCGGTATCAGGCTAAAACTGTTTCTTTTTCTTTTGATTGCGCTAAAACAGTTTCTTCTTCTTTTGATTGCATTGGTTTAACAAGGTTATGAATCCACTTATGTGAAAAGAATCTGATGAAGGCCGCAGAGGCCTTACTGATCTCTTCAATAGAAGCCAGAGCTACTACCCAGTGAACCGGCCACTCTAATACAAATGCTCCTAAAGCTGCAAGCGGAACACCTATAAGCCATATACCTCCGATGTCTACAATCATTCCAAAAAGAGTGTCACCTCCACCCTTGAATACACCCATGTGGAAAACGATATTGAGTCCCTTTGCAAAAGCAACAAGCGCCATCACAAACAAAATACCTGAAAAATATTGCATTCCATCATCAGAAAGGCTATAGAGGGAGAGTAAAGTACCTCTGGAAAGTAAAAGCAATAACCCCATCAGTAAACCGCAGATAATCGTAAGCTGTAGAAAGTTAGCCGCGTATCCCTTTGCTTTTTCATTCTCACCAGAACCAATTCTGTTACCAACCATAATCGAACATGCCACCCCAAGACCTACAAAAACAATAAGACAGATCCTCTCGACTGAACTTGCAAGATTGAATGCGGCAAGAGATACCGTGCTAACGTGTCCGTAGATCATTGTGTACATGTTATATCCAAAACTCCATCCTGCTCCCTGTAAAATAACGGGTGTGGAACGGCTAATGTACATTCCTAGTAAATCTGTATCTATGCTGAGCAATTCATTTAAATTGATTGCTGCAGGATGTTTTCTTACATATGAGTATACTACGATTATAACAAACTCAATGGTCCTGGCTATCACAGTTGCAATAGCAGCACCTTTTACCCCCATTTCAGGAAAGCCGAAGGCACCAAAAATTAAACAGTAGTTTCCAAAGGTATTCAAGCTTACTCCAATAAGACTTGCATACATTGGAAGTTTTACCTGACCTGTACTTCTAAGCATAACTGCGTAATTAGCTGATATAGCGGTCGCAATACAACTAAATGCCACAATTGCAATGTACTCTTTTCCTATTGCATGCACTGCCGCATCGAGACTGTAAAGCCTGAGGATCGAAACCGGGAAAAGAAAAATTAAACCTGTAAAAAGCACTGAAATTGCTATACTTATTAATAATCCGATGCTCATTACTTTTCGTATTCCAGTGAAATTTTTTGAGCCCCAGTATTGAGCTGCAAATATACCTGCTCCACCTGAAACGGAAAATATCAGCATCAGGTAAAAAAAGATAAACTGATTTGCACTTCCTACAGCCGCAACAGATGTTTCCCCAAGTTTTTCAATCATGAAAACATCAATAAAATTCAGTGAGGCACTCAACAAATTCTGAATGCATACCGGCACGGCAAGAGCGAGAAGAGTTGGAAGAAAGTCTTTATCTTTATATATAAGCATAATGTTTACTTTTCAGTTAAGGTGTTTTTCATTATTGGGACAGTAGAATATAACCATCCGCAAGGTTTTATGTCCATCATATTGAATTTATCAGTCCATCTTAAACGGAATCATACCAGGAGGCAGATTTTTCTGGACTTGATTTTTCAAGGCTGAAAAATCTATGTTATTAACTGCAAGATAGAGTGGGGTAGGGGAATGCAGAATACTCAGACTAAGTTTTTCCTGGGCATATAGAAGCTTTCCGCTGCTCAGTTTTCCCCTGAAATATACACATTACTCATCAGTAGTTTTGGAGCAGCCCATGTTATGCGAAACAGTACATACCATACCGGATAACCGAAGAAATAAGAAACGAACAATACTTGTCATGATAATTACTGCACTCACCATGATTGCAGAAATCACTATGGGGCTTCTATCGGGTTCCATGGCACTTCTTTCGGATGGTATTCACACGGGGACACACACTCTGGCGTTTTTGTTTACCCTGATTGCCTATGCCTTTGCTGAGCGCCACGGGAAAAACAGGAAGTTTACCTTCGGGACAGGGAAGGTGGGGGTTCTGGCGGGATATACCTCTGCCATAGCGCTTATCATTACAGCAGGGATAATGGTAAAGGAATCGATTCACCGCTTGATTTCCCCCACAGATATCCAGTTTCGAGATGCTCTTATTGTGTCTGGGATAGGCCTTACAATCAACGTTTTCTGTGCCCTGATTCTTTCAGACCATCATCATCATGAAAAAAAACACTGCCATGGTCATCATCATGATCACAACCTGCGTGCAGCCTACCTGCATGTTCTTACCGATGCACTTACTTCACTTCTTGCAATTATCGCTCTTCTTGCGGGAATGTTTATGGGAATGGTGTGGCTTGATCCTGCTGTGGGAATCATTGGTGCCGGTGTTATACTTCACTGGGCTGTGGGGCTTTTAAAAAGTACGGGAAAAATACTGCTTGACTACAATGAGGATAACGCTCTGGTGAATGATGTAAAGGATATCCTGCTCACCGGCGGTGTGAAAAATATCCACGATCTTCACATCTGGCGGGTATCCCCCGACCAACGATTTCTTATGGCAACTGTGGAGGGGGATGGTATAGATAAAGAACCGCTTCTTCAAAAACTGCGTGAAACTCAGGAATACTGTCATATCACCATCGATATTATTTGTGTTAAATCAAACGCGAGTTTACCAAAACACTCTTAAAAACCGTTGATATTTATTAAATGATTTGTTTGGTAAAGCAGATTATACCCGATCAGCTCATCTATACCAGCAAATGCGGTCACTTAGAAATTACCAAAAAGCCTCAGCAGTGATTGTAACTTGCTGAGCCTGGTGATAAACCCCTTTTATCCCTAAACTATCCATTGACATCAAAATCAAAACCATTTATATTAATTATTGTTGATTAGAGTGGCCTAATCTGGTTAGACGCGGGTAATGTCCATTCAAAGATTAGTCGCAGAGGAGTGAATCCTCACAGAAACACTCTGTGAGTGCCCGGAAGATATGGCGGTTAAATGATAATTGACCTTTTATGTAATGTTAAAAGAACTCTTAATGAGAGTTGATTAAATGTATAATTTTCATCATTTTAACTACAGCATTTTCGGTATAATCGTTTGCTGCTGTTAAAGAGCGGGGGGGGACTATGGAAAGTGTTTTATACAGTTTTTATGCCGGAGTGTCAACTGCAGTAGGAGCGCTGCTGCTTTTTATATTTGGAAAGCCCAATAAGAAGTTCCTTGCTGGCCTTTTGGGGTTTGCAGGTGGAATTATGGTTGCTATTTCACTTTTTGAATTAATGCCGGAAGCGTATGAATTTGGTTCTATGGCAAGCACTGTGATTGGTTTTGTATTGGGTGTAGCACTTATGTTTTTGGTAGACAGGATTTTGCCCCATGCTCATGTGACTACATCGGACAACTTCGAGGAAGAGAATCCTGAGAATCTCAAGCCTATGAAAAGCCCTGTATTAAGGACAGGTTTTTTGGTTCTTTTCGGTATTGCCCTGCATAATCTGCCTGAAGGCCTTGCCATCGGTGCAGGACTGGAATCAAGTCAGCATTTGGGTTTTGTGATTGCCATTGCCATTGCTTTGCATAATATTCCCGAAGGACTTGCTATAGCTGGTCCACTGAAATCAGGGGGGCTAACAAATATGAAAATACTTCTGCTGACTGTCTCCGCTGGACTTATGACCCCGGTAGGAGCGATCATCGGACACCTGTTTTTTAACATTTCAGAAGTGTTTGTTGGTGGTGCACTTGCATTTGCTGCTGGTGCCATGGTATACATCGTAAATGACGAATTGGTTCCCAGTGCAAATAAGCTCAACACCCACTATGCCAACATCGGGATTATGGGTGGGATAATCCTTGGTTTCGTAATCTTCTGAGATTTAATCAAAATTCTTTTGGCGAAATACACACTAAAGAACACGATGTGTAATCAATAGTGTTCTTTAGTGTGTATGAAAACCGCTCACTATTTTTAATAAATCAGACTAACAGCATGCTCAGAATCTGGTTTTCAGCCACATAAGATTTGACAAGCCCTCATGTAAACTTTGGCTGTGTTTAAATTAAGAAGTGGCTTCGGGTCTATTTATAGTAAATTTCAGGGAGAAATTGAAGTGTGCCTGTTAAGTTGCCTGCGGAATACCTAAGAGTGGGGTAATGGAAACATCAGAGCTGGTCATGTACAAATAATAGTCAGGTCTTCATCTTCTCAACCGCTTCTGCCGTATCATGGCAATCAAGCTTTCTCAGAATCCCTTTTATGTGTGATTTGACAGTGTCCTCGCTTTTGAAAAGAATTTCTGATATGTGTTTTCTTTTACACCCGGTTTCAAGCAGGTGAAAAATTTCTCTTTCTGCTGGTGATAACTTGCTAAGGGCGGCATCTCTTCTCTGCTTTTTAATTTCCAGCCGGGCAGCTTTAAGAATCGGATCTCCCTTTGAAAGAGAGAGTTTAACTTTTGATCTAAGTGATGCAAGATCATCTTTTGGCACAAAATATTGAATCGAACAGGACAGTGCACCGCTTAAAGATTGTTGGTCTGTCATAGAAGAGAGAATGATCAGTTTTGAAGTGGAGAAAGAAGCCAGTTTTTTTGCAAGTTTTATTCCGCCCAGAGGGTCATTGTGGATGTTTATATCAATCAAAATCACATCCGGGTTACTTTTTTTTGCCAGCTCTATGGCATCATCAACCGATTCAACACCCCATGAGACAATAAACTGAGCATCTTTTATCAGCTCTCTTGTAATTATGCGCACCCATTGAGGGCTATCATCCACAATCGCAACCCTTATTGGTTGTTGTCTGGTTTCATTATTCATTTAATATACTCCGGTGTTTTGGTTACATCACTTTTGCGAACTGTTCTGAAACTGTTTTTTTTGAAAACTGCCCCTGGTACAACAATGGTGATCGAAGTGCCATGGTTTAGCTTACTGTCTATCTGCATATCCCAGCCGTGACTTTTAAATACTTTGCTGCAAAACATAAGGCCAAGCCCCCAGTTGCCACATCCTTTGGTCGTAAAAAAGGGCTGGGTTATATGCACCAGATTCTCCTGATCGATTCCGCATCCTTGGTCACGTATAATCATTACAACCCTGCTGCCATCCCTGTAACCAACTAAAGACAGTACGCCACCATCGGGCATAGCCTCGATGCTGTTTTTCATAAGGTTGAAAAAACATTCAACTATTTGGGTTAAATCACACGGTATAGTGATATTTTGCTCGTAATTACATTGAAGAATAATCTTTTTCTCTTTTATTTTCTTTTTCAACAACTCGCAGGCAGAACCAAAGAGTTGCTGCAGGTCCTCCATTTTAAGTTCGGGGGCAGTATCGTTAACAAATGTGTATATAGACTTTGTAATCCCAAGTAGATGATTCGTACTGTCCTGAATATCACGAAGTTCCGGTGTTAGTTTGTTCTTGTCAGTCAGATCGGATTTCTGAATCTGCTCTAAAACGTACTCGGTCTGGTATTTAATAACCGAAACATGGTCTTTTATTGAATGATTAAGAAATCCAAGACCTGAGACCGGGTTAGTTTTGTTTGCTTTTTCGACTTTTATCCTGATACCACAGAATCCGTAATTGACCAAAAAAATCAGATACAGCAGAATCTGAGAGGCCACAATATGCTGGTTGTAGCGCCAGTATCCCTTAAGCTCTGTAAAATTAATCAGGTAATTTACAAAAATCGAGCTTGTTGCAGGAGGTATAACCAGAATGCAAAGAAAGAGTTTTTCCCTTTTAATCAAACGGTTTTCAGGAGTGATAAAAAACGCATAGAGCAAAAGTGCTACGGTTGCCAGAATATATAGGGGAGCCCATACTGACATCACTTTGCTGCCGGGCATTACAATATGGTCGGGGTTGAAGGTTACGTTGAAGGGAAAAAAGATATACATGAATACTACCGGTATAAGCAGCAGGAACTTGAGCAGCTTTAAATGCCTTTTGAGCCTTACCCTGTTATCGAGATTTGAGAGCGCGAGCATGAGCAGGGTGTAGGGGGTGATATAGTGATATATTGAAGAGAGTAGTGAAACGAAATATTGTCCTGGTTTTTCTAATTCGGGAAAAAGGGATGAGGAGGGGAGTGAATTCAGGCTGTTTTCGACAAAGGCAGAAAAGAACCCGCAGCTTGCACATACAAACACCAAAGCTAACCAACGGTTTATCGGTGAATGCCTGTTGTTTAAGTAAACAAGCAAAGCGAAAAAATTCAAAAATAAGGATAATGTTCCCATGGCTTGGATGCTGTACTGTTGGTTAATAATATGGATGCATTTTGCACGACATACTTTCACTTCTGTGCTTAACACAATCAATATAATCTGCGGATTGCTTTCAGGGGGGATAAATTATCCTCCCTGAGAAGGCCAAGGGTGATGAATATTCACATTGAATGTGATTTTAATCAAGGCTATTTTCAATATGAATCCTTTTATTATGCTCTTGGGTTATGGATGGCAAAAATCACCTGCTGTTAATGACTTTTGCCCTATAAAGTAGCTCTGTAACAACGGTCATCGAAAAGGGATAGAGGTATATGGTAAACGCCATCTGCTATAGATGCGGAGCAGACAAGAATTCTCCACTATCAATTTGTCCTATATGTGGCTTTGTACTTGAGAATGGAGACCTCGCTGGTGAATGCCTCTCACTTATCCTTTCCCAACAGTGTATCAGAAATCAAGCAGCACTCAAAGCGTTGGGGTCGCTTATAATGCTCGAATTACTGGTATTGGAGTCCAGAAAAGAAGAGCTGTTCAAGGCTACTAATACTGAAGGTTTTCAAACTGATGTAAGCAAGGCTTTGATCCTGGTTAACAATATGGCAGCCGATGCACAGAAACCGCTCCTTACTTTGGCACCCCGGCTTGATGAATTTTCCTCATGGCAGTTCTGGCGTAAACGCCACAGACAGAAACTGCTGGTCATGTATTCTGAGACTGAAAGGGAAAGCCAGCCCGTTGAGCGAATTCTTGAGGTTATTAAATGCCTCGGTTACAGCATGGTTTCAATGTATTGTGAAGTAAATCAGGACGAGAATTTACAAAAAAAATTACGTTTAGACGGTCTTTCAGCAATCACCGTCAAGAGGAGTTGACCAGATTGCTAAGTCGTGCAATCGGAAGGGCATTCTCCGTCAAGTCAGTTAAAGGCATTCTCAGTGGAGAAAAATGCGGATTGGTCGAGAAT